>JBILLC010000084.1:0-7175 GCA_044376275.1 Chthoniobacteraceae bacterium
ACGCCCCTTTTGTACCGGGAAATAGTGGAAGCCCTATTATTCACATTCGCTCCGGTAAAGTTGTAGGAATTGCGACATACCTAACAATGCGGCGAAGCTTGACTGGCGGCCAGAGCGTGCGGCGTTTCGGTTATAGACTCGATAGTGTCCAGAAATGGCAGGCCATTGATTGGACTCGCTTTTACGCGGAGGCCGATGCCATCAGCAGAATTGAGAAGACTTCCGAGGAACTGGGTTTGCTGCTCTCGGATTTGGTTAAAGCTGGGCGGCCCTCTCGATCTTACACATCCTCGCCCATTCGTGCCGCTCTTGATACTTTTGAAAAAGCGCAGCGTCCTGCCATGCAGCGATCCGAGTTGGAGCGAATCACGGAAAATCTTCTAACCAGCCTGCGCGCAGCAAGCGTGAAGGATGTGAGAGAGGCGGCCCAGCGTGTCGGTTACGATTTTTTCCGGCGCCAGCTCGAGGATGAAGAGAAGGGCAGGGAGGAAATCTTCAAAGTACTGGATCAAGCCGTGAAGGCACAGCGCAAGTAGCTCCTGTGGTGAAACGCGGCGCTTCAACGCAGCGGATCCATGGGAGACGTGCGAGCAATCCGTCCCGCTGAAAGCTTGTCAGGGGTGAGAGGTGGACGTTGCGAGTGGCAGGCTAACCGAGCGCTGCAATCATTCGTTGTAGATGCCCCATACAGATGCGGCTCGCCGGCTCTGCATTTGCTGAGAAGGCGTAGCCCGCGGGCAAATGTTGCGACTCCGCGTCGAGGGCGACGCTGCGCCAGTGGGTTTCGAGCGTCACCCAGCCGTGGTATCCGGCGTCGTTGAGCAACTTCAGCTGCACAGGGAAATCCACCTGCCCTGTCCCGATTTCGATGCATGTTTTCGCGGGCTGGTTTCCCTCGCGCCTCGCGTCTTTGAAATGCACGTGAGCAAGCCATGGCTGGATTGTTTTGAAGTCTTCATGCACAGGGTCGTTCGTACCCTCGAGATAAAGGACGTTGCATGGATCCCACACCACTCCAAAGCGCGGATGCTGCGGCAGTCGCTCCATCACAATGCGCGTCTCAGGTCCAGACCCCGCGATGCAACTGGCCTCGTTTTCCACACCGATAAGGACCTGCGCGTCATTTGCGATGGGAAGTAGTTCAGAGATGTGATCAGCCGCGCGCAGTAGATCGTCCTTTTCGCTATGGGTGCCACGGCGGAGGAAGGTGAAAATGCGGACCATTCTGGAATCGAGCTTCACAGCGGTTTCAACCGCGCGTTTAAAGAGATCGCGGTGCTGTGCAATTTCCGAGTCGCTGAATAGGTCGCATTTGAAGACTGGGCTGGCGCAGCCTGCGATGGAGAGGCCGGCGTCCCTGGCAGCCTTGCCCACCAGTTCAATGTCGTCGTTAGTGAGGTCTTTGAATGCTCGCCCGAATAGACTCCGAAGCTCAATGCCATCAAGCGTGAGTTCCTTTGCGAATGCGATCACGGCGTCTAACTCCTGTGACACTTCGTCGGTAAGGATGGCGAGTTTGAATGGTTGGTTGCTCATAGGTCTAAATTACATGGGGCTAACGTCCTGAAGCCGATCACGACTTTGCGGGCTCCTTTAAAGACGGGCGGCAGAGGCTGCGTCAATGTAAAGCGCTGCGTTTGGGTGATTCCTGAGGGCTGTCGCCGGGCAGTCACCGCTGATTGCGTCTCGAAGCGTGTGCATGATCGCATTCGCCTTCCGCGGCCCCGGGACGATGATAAACATACTCTTGCCCGATAACAGTGCTGGCACCGTTAACGTGAGCGCGCGCTTTGGCACAGCCGCAAAATCTGGAAAGCAGCCGTCGTTGACCTGCTGCTGCCGGCAGGCCTCATCCAGTTCAACCACTTTCACGCTCAGTGGGTCGTTCAAGTCAGCTGGAGGATCGTTGAATGCGAGGTGTCCGTTCTCACCAATACCGGCACAAACCACGTCGATCGGGGATTCCGCAAGCATGCGCGCGTAGCGTTCACATTCACCCAACGGATCGCTGCTTTCACCCCTGATCCCATTAAAAGACGCCGGAGTGATTTTACTCAGCACATGCTCCTGCTGATACCTTCGGAAACTCGCGGCATGCGCCGCTTCGATTCCAACGTATTCGTCCATGTGAAAGATATGTACTTTCCCCCATGGGACCGGTTTCGAGACTAGCGCTCTCAAGAAGCCGGTCTGGGACGGGGCGCTTGCGAGTATAATCCGCGCCGCGCCTCGATTCTCAACAGTCTCGATGATCGCCTCTGCAGCGTCGGCTCCGGCCCGAGCATCCAGTGCTTCGCGGGTCGGAAATCTCAAAACGCTCAGAGAATCAACTTTGAACGTGTCTGGGGAGGTGGGTGTTTGCATTGGGTTGTTTTAAAGCGGAGCCATCCGCAAGCAGGGAACTTGAGGGAGGGGCGGAGACTGGTTACGGGAGTGTTTCAATAAAAGTCAAAAGATCAGCCATCTCCTGCACGCTCATGCCAGTTTCAATTCCTTCAGGCATCAGGCTCTGGCCGCCTGAGGAGGTGCCCTTAATTTGGCTGCGCTTGATGGTCTGGGTGACGCCGCCGGCCATTTTAAGAGTCAATGCGTCAGCGTTGTCCTCTGAGATGAAGCCCTGCAGCGTCTGTCCTTCTTTGGTCTCCACTTGGTACACAATATAGGCGGTCGCCACCTCTTTGTTGGGCTCCAAGATCGCGCTCAGCAGCGCATCTCGCCCTTTTGTTTTGACCGTCACAAGGTCAGGCCCTACTTGAATCCCCGCGCCTGCCGCCTGATGACAAACCTGGCAGCGCTGCATGAATTGGGATTTCCCGTTGTGCGCGTCTCCCTTCGCTGCCAGAGAACCAGCGTATTTTGTGACTGCCTCGGCACGAGATTGAGGGAGGACCGCTGCGAGCGCTGTCTTTGCAAGGTTTGTGATCTCCGCGTTTTTGCTTTTTAGAATACCCTGAATTTGTGTCGAACTCAGTGACTGAGCGGAGACCGTGTTTTCTTTAATCGCGTTTAAAAGTGCGAGGGTGTTGTTGTCACGATCCGTAAGCGCGGCGACGGCGGCGCTTTGGGCTGCGGGATGTAGCTTTTTCCAGTGGCTCAACAGGCGCTGGGCCGCTGAATTTGGCGATATCTTGGCCACCGCGTTGATGGCCGCGCTTTGCACTGAAGCAGGTGCTGATTCCCGGAAACACGTTTCAATTGCCGGCAGTGCCGTCGCGGCAGGAGCGAGTTTGAGCAGCTCGATGGCGCTAATTGATGCGCTTTCTGATGCTGAGTTGCTCTGTAAGTCTGCAATTGCTTGCGTAAAAATAGGCCCAAGACGCTTTTCAATATCTGCCTTTTCGAGGGTTGTGCCCGCTCTCTTCAGGCCGTCGCCAAGCGCCCGAAGCAGCGCCGTGTTCGGCGCGCCTTCGGTCAGTTCTCTTATCAACGCGACGCGCGTCTCCTCGGGCACGATCGCCGCCTTCATTTCCGTTAACTGTGCTTGAAAGGCGAGTAAAGACCCATCACTGGAGCTGCGGGTTTGCTTTTTTATGGGGTCAAAGAGCGTCCTTACGATTTGCTCCGGCGGTGCGCTCAAGAGCGCGGGCGCAATCCATGGATTTGCATAATCATGTTCCGCGAGTTTCAAGAGCGCGACATCGAGTTCGGAGTCTTGTCTTTTCTCCAAGAGCGCGGCGAGAGTCAGGGCAAGTTCGAAGCGGACTCTGGTGACTTTGTCATCTGCGAGGGTGGCGATTTTCTTGGCAAGTTGGGCGCGCTCCTCCGAGCTATGAAGAGTCTGATTTGCCGCATGTTGACCAGCGAGGCGCAGTGCCCGTTCTCTGACGGCCCAATGTTTGTCATCAAGCGCACCAGTGATCTGTTTTGCCGATAGCGCATGCAGCCCTTCGAGCACGCCCAGTGCGTGCAACTTGGCGACATCGGTTCCGTGGACGAGTAATTCTCCAAGCCCAGGGAGCGCGTCCTTTGGATGGCGTTCGATCAAGAGCCGATGTGCCGTCTCTCGGTGCCATCCATTGGCATGTCCAAGAGTGGCGATAAGGGTGGTTGTATCAGCCGTTGCGAGCTCTACTTTTTCCCCGATCCTTTTTGCGCCCTGCTTGGGTGCAATCCGATAAACCCTTCCACGGTCTTCCCCGCTGTGCAGGTTGATGTGGCGCTTGATTTCGTCGGGAATCGACCATGGATGTTCAATGACTTCTCGGTACATGTCGCAAATGTAGAGACAGCCGTCGGGCGCATTGGCGAAATTGACGACTCTCACCCACGTGTCGTTGCTCGCTGCAAATTCAAATCCGTGCTCATCCTCGGGCCGCTCACCCTCGAGATTTACTCCATCCGCCGAGGTGCGGATTTTTTTCCGGTGGACCAGTTGGCCTCCGGCATCGCCGGTGAAACTGTTGTTTACAAAATCCGGCCCGAATGCGTCGCCTTTGTAAATCGTCGTGCCAGTTGCGCCGGTGAAATAGCCGCTGACACGCCCGCCGCCCTCGACCGACCCCGGGACGGTGCCTGCAACGCGCCACCGAGTGCGAATGATGCGCCACGGTTCATCCGGACTGATACGGAACACTTCCGCGGCGCCGCCATCAACTGCAATGCTGCGCCGGGCTGCCGGCATTGGAAAGAAAGGGCTTCTCTGCGTTGCGGGACTGTAGACCCAATGCTGTAAATGATCCGAGTTCGAGCACCCGTATTTGCGCCCGTATGCGTCATAACTCATCCCGTATTGCGCGCCGCCTGTTTCGAATCCAAACGCATGCGTCAGCGGATCGAACCAGAAGTCACGTGAACCAATTTCTTCCGCCGCGATTTCTGGATGCTCCACACTTTGGATTTCACCGCGATTACCGCTGCCTCCAAGCAGATGCACGCGGTTGTCCAATCCCCACTGTAGGCTGTTGAGCATCCCTTGGACGTTCAGGATCTTAAGGCCCGTGCCGAATCCGGTGAAGATTCGCCTGCGGATCTCCGCTTTTCCATCTCCGTTCCTGTCTTCAAATCGGAAAATATCGGGCGTTGCCGCGACATAGAGTCCGTTATTGGCCCAGATCAGGCCAGTGGGCCACGGCAGATCGTCTGCAAAAACTGTGGCTTTTTCAAAGTGCCCATCGCCATCGCAGTCCTCCAGCATCGAAATCCGACCCAAGTGAGGCTGCGCATCCCGGAATTCGGGATAATCAATCATCTCGCACACGAACATGCGCCCTCGCTCATCAAAACAGATTGCAACAGGATCCCGTACGAGCGGTTCATGGGCCGCCAATTGCAGTTCGAAGCCCTCCTTGATTTTCCAGCTCTTTAACGCTGCGGAGGGGGGAAGGGCGGGATAGCGTGGCAGGTCCTTTGATGGGTCCACGGAAACGGAGTTCTTGGTCGTACCGTAGGCCTCTTGGTAAGTGGTTTTGGTTTTGATGGAATCAGCCGCGTAGGCTTGAGCCGCGGTAAACAAAAGAGACAAGGCGAGCGGTTGGAAAAGCGAACGGACCATAAATTATGTTTAGTATTCAGTATACCATTTGGTGTCAAGCCGGCTGAAGTGCCTCTGCAAAGCGCGTGCCTTGCGCAGACCTGTCCACCCAGATTTTGAGACTGTTGTGCATCTGAAACCGCCCTAGGTTGGCGCTTCAACCGAAAGCGAATCAAACTGGGAACAATTGCTGTTTGATCCCCCCAAAAACCGATCTCCGACTACCTTATTCCACACCCATGAAGGTCCATCTGCTTAGTATCTTTTCTCTCGGCGTTTTTTTTGTGGGGGCCCGAGCGCAGGTCTGCGATCGAGAGTGTCGGGGCAATGTTTGCCAGCAGGACGCCCAATGCTTGGACTCTGGAGCAACTCAGCGGGGAAGCTCGAACGCACATGAAAGGCCGCGATTTCGACAAGGGGCGCCAGTTGTTCGGTGCGGCAGCGTGTTTTGCATGCCATCGTTTTGGCAACGAGGGGGGAATGACTGGGCCTGATCTTACCGGTGCGGGCGGTCGATACAGCCCTCACGACCTGCTCGATCAAATCATCAATCCCAGCAAGGAAATCAACGAACAGTTTGTCCCCAGCGTTCTCACCAAAGAAAGCGGCGAAACCGTGACTGGAGTGGTGGTGAACCTCGCAGGCGATAGCGTCACAATCAATACCGACCCCGCGGATCCAAATCAGCGGATTTCAGTCGACCGCAAGCAGGTCAAAAGCATCGAGCCGAGCAAGGTCTCCCCAATGCCACCGGGCTTGCTGAACATGCTCACCAAGGACGAGATCTTTGATCTGGTCGCTTATGTGTTGAGCGGAGGGAATCGCGAGCACTCCGCCTTCGCGCGCTAAAAGTTCCGCGCAGTCGTGCGTGGTGGTTATACGCTCTGAAATTTGGGCACAACAATTGGAATCAAGTCAGAGGGGTTCGCCGATGAGATCGTAGACTTGGGTACCTGTGATCTTCACATCAATGAACTGACCAACCGGAGCGGGGGAGCTCAGTAAAATGCGCCCATCGATATCGGGTGCGTCGCCGTGGCTGCGCGCGACATTGGGTTGATCAACTAATGCGCGCACGATTTTCCCAATCTGCTCCTCTGAAATTTCTTTTGCGATCTTCTGCTGCAGCTTCATTGCTTTGCGATAACGCGCCTGCTTTATTCTGGTTGAGAGTTGTCCCTCCATCTTTGCAGCCCTCGATCCATCTTCTTGAGAGTAGGTGAAAACCCCGAGTCGTTCGAAGCGTGTGCGCTCAATGAAGTCGAGCAAGTACTCAAACTCTTCATCCGTTTCACCTGGAAATCCGACAATGAAAGTGGTTCGGATGTTTATGCCCTCGATGCCCGCACGGATACGCGTGATGAGGTTCTCGATATGCTCGCTGCTGGTCTCCCGTTGCATGAGCTTCAGCATCCGCGGGTGAATGTGCTGGAGCGGCATATCAATGTAGCGTGCCACCTTTTGTGATTCTGCGATGCAACGAATCAACTCGTCGCTCCAATGCGCGGGATGGGTGTAGAGCAACCGGATCCAGAAGTCCCCCTTGATCGCATTGAGCTCCTTAAGCAGGGCCGTCAGAGTTGTACCCCTCGAGGAGTCCACCGGTTGTCGAGGCCCGGCTTTTTGCTCCCAAAGGTCCATTCCATAATAAGTTGTGTCCTGCGATATAAGGCTGATTTCCTTGACGCCTTCTTTCACCAATTGG
>JBILLC010000123.1:0-6228 GCA_044376275.1 Chthoniobacteraceae bacterium
GTCGTGCGCTGGACTAATCGATCTGGACCACCACTGCCGTCGTGTTGTCCCTGCCGGACTGCTCAACAGCGGTTTGAACCAGCGTTTCCGCTGGATTGAAACCAGAGCGGGCACGGGTCGTCTCGCGTAGTGTTTCTTCGATTTGAGCGTCGAACATGCCGTCCACAATTCCATCGCTACAGATCAGCACAGAATCGCCTGATCCCAAGCGCAACGCTCCGACTTGTGGGTCCACAAATTGGTGACCGGCACCGAGTGCTCTTTGGAGGATGTTCTTGCGCGGATGGGAGCGGGCTTCCCGCTCGTTGATCTGCCGGTTTCGAAACATCCATCCGACGTAAGTGTCGTCGTGGCTGATTTGGCTCATCCCACCCGCGGCAGGCAAGTGGTAGATGCGGCTATCGCCGATGTGCCCGAAGAAAAGCCACTCCGAGGTAAACCAGCAAAGGCTGAGAGTCGCTCCCATCTCGCGGCACTCCTGATAGCTGCGTCCCAAATAAAGGAGCGAGGCGTGGATCTGGGCGTAGAGCTCTGCCAGCACCGCAGACGCCACAGAATCGAGGCCCGCTCCTGTTTTTTGAAATGCTTTGGGAAGCAGTTTTTTGATTTTTTCGACCGTGATCCGGCTGGCGAATTCCCCGGCCGCGGCGCCTCCTATCCCGTCCGACACAGCGAAAACCAATTCATGTTCGCCCAGTCGGGAGTCGCCTACCTTGCCGAGGAGGTGTGCCTCTTGCGCGTCAAAAATCATGCCAAGGAAGGCGTCCTCGTTTTGTTGCCGATATCTGCCCCGGTCACTGAGCCCGAACCAACGCAAGTTATTCATGGGCGGTTGGTTCACCTGCCGGTGACGGCAGGATGGTGGCGAATTCAAAGTCGATCAGGCAGAAGCGCCCGTCGCTCTGACGGTAAGTAACGTTCCGAATGTCAGGGTCATCGTGTCGCACTCCGTACCGTTCGAGTTCTTCGAAGAGCTCCTTGATGCGCCCCTCGTCGATTCTTTCCACTCGGCTGCCGCAACTGGTGGTGACGATTTGAAGTTGCTCTGGATAAAAATTGACCAGTGTGGGCACAAAAAGACAGTTCTTGGATCCCAAGAACTGTAAAACGCGGACCTCATTTGCGAAACGCTCCTGCGCCAAGGGACCGCGAAAGGTTTTGTATACCAGCCCATCGTAGCTAATCCGGACGGTTGACCTCAGAGTGTCCTTGACCTGCCGCATGGGGGTCAGTGTGGACCCAAACCCGTGGCTTGTACAGGTTGCACGGGCTGAATTGTGCCTTTTTTTGTTGGTCGGAATCGAACCTTGGAATTGTGGCATCCCGATTGCTATAGAGAGCATTGCCTGTATTCCGGGCTAATTCCCGGATGTAAATAAAAACGGCGCACAGGCTGCCGTGTCACCAAACACCCTTATAGAAGCAATCTATGGCCAAGTACAAATTGGAATATATCTGGCTCGACGGTTACGAGCCCGTTGCCAATCTCCGAAGCAAGACGTTGATCAAGGAATTCGATTCCTTCCCCAAACTGGAGCAACTTCCTGATTGGGGCTTCGACGGAAGTTCCACCCGTCAGGCAGAGGGGCATTCTTCGGATTGCGTGCTGAAGCCTGTGGCTATTTACCCCGATACAACCCGCCGGAACGGTGTGCTTGTGATGAGCGAAGTGTACATGGCTGACGGAAAACCGCACCCAAGCAACTCGCGTGCGCCAATTCTCGACGATCCAGACGCTTGGTTCGGGTTTGAGCAGGAGTATTTCTTATACCAGGACGGAGTGCCTCTGGGTTTCCCGGGCGGCGGCGGCTTCCCTTACCCGCAGGGCAAGTACTACACGGGTGTCGGATACGATTCAGTGGGTAGCATCGCCCGCGCAATTGTCGAAGAGCACATGGATCTTTGCCACGATGCAGGGATTAATCACGAGGGCATCAATGCCGAGGTAGCCAAAGGCCAGTGGGAATTCCAGATCTTCGGAAAAGGGTCCCGCACTGCGGCGGACCAGATTTGGGTGGCTCGTTACCTGATGATGCGCCTCTGCGAGAAGTACGGGGTGGATGTCAACTGGCATTGCAAACCTCTCGGAGTCGATGTCGACTGGAATGGTTCGGGAATGCATTCAAACTTCTCCACCAAGTACATGCGTGAAGTCGGCGGGAAAGATTACTTCGAGAAACTCATGGCCGCGTTCGACAAATTCAAAAACGAGCACATCGCTGTGTACGGCCCTGACAATCACCTCCGGTTGACTGGGCTCCACGAAACTCAGTCCATCGACAAGTTCAACTATGGCATTGCCAACCGCGGCGCTTCGGTTCGCGTGCCGCACAGCTTCGTCAACAACGGTTACAAGGGATACTTGGAGGACCGTCGTCCGAACTCACAGGGCGATCCTTACAAGATTGCGAGTCGGATCCTGCAGACCATTGCGAGCGTGCCGACGGCGTAGTAGACGCGGTCGCCGGTAGATAACAAGACGCCGTCCCGTCTATTGCGGGACGGCGTTTTTGCTTTGTGAGATTGTCTGCATTCCGTCGGGCCTATCCCGATGATCAAGTGGCGTGCGGTGCGCTGATGGGTGCCTCTCAAGACACGATGCGTTACTCGGCGTCCATCACCGAGCGAAGCAATTCCTCAGGCCCGAGTAATTCAATCATGCAACTGGATCTTGTGATTGCTGTGTAGAGAAGATTTTTACTGAGGACAGCCGCCTCGCTCTTTGCGGGCAACTCGATCGCGACACTGGACCATTCAGATCCCTGGCTTTTGTGAATGGTTAGTCCGAATGCAGGCCGGTGCGAAGGCAGTTGAGGGAGTGGAATGAGCCGCATCTGGTCGCCTCCTGATGCAAAAAGAGCGAGGGTGGCTGGTTCGCCATTTGCTGGTCCGAGCGCGATTCCGATGTCTCCGTTGCTCAGTCCAAGCTCGTGGCTGTTGGAGTGGATGATGATGGGGCAGCCGTGTGGAATTGGACTCGAAAGACCTGCTTTTGATTTGCCAACGAGAAGTCCCACACCCTCAGCGTTGGCGCGGTCCACTTGATGGTTTGTGCTGCAGAGGAGTTGAAAACGGCCCAAACATTCGAAAGCGGTTTTCAAGCCCGCACAGGCGTCCTCCTTTGATCCAACGCACCATTGCGAGGCGTGATCGCTCCACTCCATCCACCGCCTGTGCAGGACGTGCTTGCGGCTTTGGTAGCTTTGAGTTGCGTGCCATTGAAGTTTTTCGGGATTCGCGGCTATGCACGATTGAAGCTCCTGAAACGAATGCGTTGTGCCCGGCCGTACGAGGTTTGCCATTTCCAGCACCCATGGCGAATGCATAGCCCTTCGGCTGTACTTCAATCCATATACAACGCCGTCAAGGGGGGGATGAGGCCCGGGACTCTGGGGCGGCAAGCTTCCGGCCATCTGGTTCGCAACCGCAGATGAATCCAGGCCGACGCGCACTCCTAGTCGCGCATGAGCCGCTGGATCTGCGTTGCCGAGTGCTCCGCGCTGGACAAGTTCGGATAGTACGCCGCCCACTTCCACGCTTTCAAGCTGATCGCTGTCGCCCATCAAGATCATACTCGCCGAGGTTGATGTCGCATTGATAAGCGCGTGCATCAGTGAAAGATCAATCATGCTCGCCTCATCAACGAGAATCAATTTCGCTTCAAGTGGGCGCGCTGCATTCCGGCGGAACGGGCCGCCACGTTCTTGCGGCGTCGGGCTCCATTCGAGGGCTTGATGCAAGGTTTGTGCGCGAATGGATCTGAGAAAATCGGCTTCACTCCCGGAGAGATTGTTCAGATGGTGCACTGCCTTGAGAATTGAGTCGGAAAGGCGGCAAGCGGCTTTTCCGGTAGGTGCTGCGAGCAGCACATCCTTGATGGAGAGTTCCGGATCAAGCCGTTTGCGTACCGCAAGCAATGCCGCCGCAGTTGTTGTCTTTCCTGTGCCGGGACCGCCCGTTAGGACGCCAACTCTTGCGTCGCACAGGGCTGCGATTGCGATACGCTGGTGCGTGTTTTCGAAAACCACCGTGCCTTCGCCGCCGTTTTTGGAGGTGTCTGTGGTGTGGATGCGTTCCTCGGGAAAGATGGAGTTCAGGGCCTCGCGGACGGTCTGGTGTAGAAACTGTGGGCGGCCCGTGGCGTTGTTTTCTGAGGCGCGTATCTCAAAGAATTCGCGTACACATCTCGCATGGTTTGAGTAGCGTGGCAGCCGGAGCAAATGATGTTCGATCTCAAAAAAATTCTTCAGTCTCTCGATTTCGACTCGTTCGGATTCAGCGATACGGAGGCTCGAGAGTGTTAGTGCGCCTCTGCCGTTTGCAGCGGCGCAGAGGAGTTCAGCGAGTACCTCCACCATGCGTTCACTGGGGTCTGAGGTCTGGACGCTGCCAAAAAGCGTGAATCTCGCCAGATCCTTGAACTCGCTGGCGGCTGTGGACTGGTTGTGTTTGTTCATTTTTGGTTGAACGTGAAGAGAGTGCCGAGACTCTGGAGGCTTTCCAGGCAGGGCCGGTCGAACCAAAGGCCCTCGACTGGAAGTCCGCGGACAAAGAGATAACCGACGCCTCCGAAGTGCTCTGAGTGATTGTAGCCGGGCATCTGGACTTGCAGGTGTCGGTGGAGGGCAAGTGCGTAGAGACGGGCCTGCAGGAGGTAGTGCTTCTCGAGCATCATGCTCTCGAGGGTAGCCGGGGTGTAATCGTCCAGCTTGTTGCTTTTATAATCGACTAAAAACCAGCGGTTTTCATGTTCAAAAATCAAATCAATGTAACCTTGCAGGTATCCGCCAAACTCGCTGAATGGCCAGTTCTCTGAGATTTGATTTGCCCATTGTGATCGTTCCTTATTGGCCCGTATTCCAGGGTCCTCAAGTAATGCTGACGAAAGAGTCTTTGGATTGAGCGTGAGTATCGGGAGATGAAACTGCATTTCCGTGATGCACCCTTCGCGGACCTCGTCTAGCGAGATTGGCTCATGCGCACCAAAGGAAAGTGGTGTTCGCACGATTGTTTCAATGGCGTTTTTCCACGCGTCAGGAGGGTTGCACTCCGCGACGGCTTCACTCATGTCCGCTCGATTTCCGAGGTAATCCTCCAACACAGCGTGTAAACGGTCTCCAAGGGCCGCGCCCGCTTGGCCGAGTTCGCTTAAAAGGTCAGGTCCGCTTATTAGTTTCGGTTCGGCCTTTTCGAAATCCCGGTCAGCAGCCCCTTCGCAATCCTGCTCAGATTTCGAGAGGCTAGTAAAGCTGGCGGTCCTTTTAATGAGGAAAGCGTATGGGCGCAGCTCCTGTGGTGGTTTAAGAGTGTGTGGATCGTCCCATGCATGTGTGCCGTGTTGTTTAGCGAGTCGTGAACTTGCCACTGACAAACCCGTGCGGTCGTGTACTGCGCACCCTTCAATTTGCTCAAGGGCCTGTCGCCACAAGGAGAGCTCGGTGTTAGCCAGATTCAGACCGGGTAGCGCGGCGATGGGTGAACGTGCAGCTCCATTCTGATTTGTCCCAGACTCAGTCACAGGTGCCATTCCAATATAAAGTCTGTGCCTTGCTCTTGTGAGCGCTACGTACAGCTTTCGATGTTCCTCTTCGTCCTCTTGTTCGATCCCCTTGTTGAGGTGCTCGACAAACTTGGCGGATCCCACATCGACGCACCATTCATCAGTCATGCGCCATAATGCAGTCTGTTTTCTGAGCCGCTCCTTTTTACTGCGGAGTTGCCACAGGAAGGGACAAAAAACGACGGGGTACTCAAGGCCCTTTGAACCGTGTACCGTCACCATTTGGACGGCGGAGCTGTCCGTCTCAAGTTTCATGAGCACGCTGTTACTCGCACCTGTTTCGATTGAGCCTGTCCTGTCTCCGCCCGCGATATTTCTGGCAAGCCACTGCCCAAGAGCCTGCGGGCCGCGCCTGCCTCTTGCATGCTCAAGCTGTAGCAGACTGGCGAGGTGACGCCAGTTTGTGTAGCGACGCTCCCCCTCCGCGTAGCCAAGATTACGTTTGATCACACCTCTCTGATCGAGCCGTTTCAGCATTGAAGGCAATGGTCCGAATCTTTGCATGATTTCCGCCTCGCGCTGAAATACTGCCAGTTGAGCGGCCTGCTCACCGGGCCCGTTGCCATTGGATTGAAAACGGTTGGTTTCAGAGCATCCAAGCGGAGTTCCCTCAAATGCCAGCAGTTTGCCTAAAACTGAACCATGACTGTTGATTGCCGAGAGTAGTT
>JBILLC010000094.1:0-6797 GCA_044376275.1 Chthoniobacteraceae bacterium
CGGAGACCGAGTTTAGCCTTTCTTGAACGGGCGGCGTCGTGTTGGACGCCGCCCTCTCCTGACGGGCCGTTGAGGAAGCGCCGGCGCACAGCGGTCTTCCCTGAGGAATCAGTCCTGTGCACTGCCAACCGCTTTTTTACCGATGCCAAAATTATCAGTTCGTGATTTGTCCCTTGCAGGCAAGCGTGTGTTGCTTCGGGTGGATTTCAATGTCCCAACCGAGGTCAAAGATGGGGTGACTCGCATCACCGATGACACGCGAATTCAGGAAAGCCTGCCCACTCTCAACCATCTCCGGAACGCTGGAGCGAAGGTGATCGTGATGGCGCATTTTGGACGTCCGAAGGGCGAGGTGAACCTCAAGTACACCCTGCGACCCGTGGCGGAACACCTCGGTAAACTCATCGAAATACAGTCCTATTCTCGTCCGAATCCACCGGAGAGGTTCCCGCCGCGCTCGTGGCGTCCATGCAGAATGGCGATGTATTGCTTCTGGAAAACGTCCGCTTTCACGCGGGCGAAGAGGCGAACGATCCGGTGTTTGCCAAGGCGCTCGCCGAACTGGGAGACGTCTACGTAAATGACGCATTCGGTGCTGCTCACCGCGCGCACGCTTCAACAGCGGGTATCGCTGCGCATTTGCCGCAAGCCGCGATGGGTCTTCTAATGGAGCGGGAGTTGCAGTACTTGCAGGGCGAGTTGGCGAGCCCCGCGCGTCCCTTCGTTGTGATCCTTGGCGGCTCCAAGGTTTCCGACAAAATCGGGGTCATCAAAGCTCTCATGCAAAAAGCCGATACATTCCTTATCGGCGGCGCAATGGCTTACACCTTTTTCCGAGTGCTCGGAATTCCCACTGGCAACAGCCGTGTGGAAGCAGACAAATTGAACCTCGCTCAGGAAATCCTCGATCTCGCCAAGGCGAAGGGGGTGCGGTTTCTTCTGCCTCTGGACAACATGGAAACCCAGGAAATCAGCGCGACCGCCCAGCCCCGGCCTACGGGATTGGTCTCGCCGCAGAAAGGGATATCCGAGGGCTGGGAGGCCGTGGACATCGGACCCGCGACCATCGAACTTTACAGCAGCGAATTGGCCAAGGCGAAGACGGTACTGTGGAACGGGCCTCTTGGGATTTTTGAACTCCCCCCGTTTGCCAATGGAACCCATTCAATCGCGAAGGCCTTGGCTGGTTCTGAAGCAGTGTCTATCATCGGCGGAGGTGATTCGGTAACTGCGGTGAAGCAATTCGGATTCGGAGACCAAGTTTCCTTCTGCTCAACTGGTGGCGGTGCCTCGCTTGAACTGCTCGAGGGCAAAGTGCTCCCAGGGGTGGCTGCTCTATCCGGGAAATAGTCCCGCGCAGCGTCGAAATCAAACCGAAGCGAGCAAGCAACACAGTACTAATCGTCAACCCACATTAACGCCAGAGTTGCACCACCCCTTATGCGTAAAAAAATCGTAGCCGCGAACTGGAAAATGAACATGACCGTGGGCGAGTCCACGGCTTTCATGGATACCTTCCTGCACGAACTAGGTGCCGACAACAGCGCTGAGGTGGTGATTGTCCCGCCCTTCACCGCACTCGCAAAGGTGTCCGAGATTTTGAGTGTCGGCCAGCAGGCGAAGCTCGGTGCGCAGAACATGCACTGGGAGAAGGCGGGTGCGTTCACCGGTGAAATTAGTGCACCGATGCTCCGTGAACTGTATGTACGGTACGTCGTGCTCGGGCACAGTGAACGACGCACGCTCTTTGGTGAAACCGATGAGATCGTGAACAAGAAAACGCGCGCTGCGATTGATGCCGCCCTGCGTCCGATTGTTTGCATTGGCGAGACGCTTTCCGAGCGCGATGCCGGCAAGGTTGAGGAGATTCTTGATCGTCAGATCAAGGGCAGCTTGGCGGGGGTTACTGCGCGCGAATTGGCCGATGTGGTGGTTGCCTATGAGCCGGTTTGGGCGATCGGCACCGGTCGCACTGCGTCGCCGCAACAGGCTCAGGACGCTCACGCGTTCATTCGTGCCAAACTCGCCGAACTGTGGGATTCCGCTTCCGCTGAGAAGGTGCGCATCCAGTACGGTGGAAGTGTTAAACCCCAGAATGCTGCTGAACTGATGGGACAAGCGGATATTGATGGCGCACTCGTGGGGGGAGCGAGCCTGGATCCGAGAGGCTTCGCTGAAATCGTGAAAGCGGCAACGCGCGGCTAAGTTCTTGGGTCGGGTGCCGGGGCTTCACGTGCACGATCTTGAATCAAGAAACCCACCCGACCGTTGAGCCCGTTCCCGAAATTCGGAGCGGAGTTTCAAATCAGAGCGTCGCCGCGATTCGGAGCACATTCGTCCCGGATTGTATCCGGTCGGTGTTCGCAGGTGCGCTGGAGCCGGCTTTTGGAACGTTTCTGCTTTTGATTGCAGTGCGTCGTTTTGATGCGAGCGCGTTCGAGAAGGCATGGCTGGTGGCGGGACCGAGTCTGGGGTTGATGTGCGGTCCGCTGGTTGTATCGGCGGTTGAGGAAATGCGTGTCCGGGCTGCTCGAGCGATTTGCTGGATCAGCGCTTTATCAGCAGGGTTTCTCGCGGTGGGCGCGTTTGCGCAGCAGAGCTGTGTCTATGTGGCTTTCTCGATGATTGGTGGGATGGGGCTAACTTGCACCGTGCCGCTGATGACGCAGGTTTATCAAAACAACTACCCCGACGCGCGGCGAGGAAGGCTGTTTTCGGGGGCCTTTGTGATCAGAATCGGCGTGGCAGCTGTCGCAAGCCAGCTGATCGGTTGGTGGCTCACGCGTTCACCGTCGAGTTATCCATCGGTACTGCTTGTTTTCTCCTCATGCGCCCTTGCCGCGGCGTTGTGCTGGATTTGGGTGCCGTCTACACCTCTGGTGAAAAATCCGCTGGCCCGCCATCCGCTGCGCGGGTTGCAGTTTGTGCGGGAGGACGCGGCATTCAGGCGCACCCTCTTTTCATGGATGCTGATGGGGGTCGGCAACCTCGTCATGCTGCCTTTGCGGGTTGAGTATCTGGCGCGCCCGGCTCAGTCCGGTTTACGCACCGCAGCTGAAATTGCGGTGCTCACCGCGGTTGTTCCCAATATCGCTCGACTGCTCACCAGTCCGCTCTGGGGACGCGCCTTTGATCGGCTCAGTTTTTTCACGCTGAGATCGGTGCTTAACTTCGGATTCGCCCTCGCAATTGTCTCTTTTTTCACCGGCGACTCCATGGGGTGGATGCTTTTTGGGGCGGTGCTGTACGGGGTCTCCGGAGCGGGCGGGGACGTGGCCTGGTCTTTGTGGGTGACCAAAATGGCGCCCCCTGAGCGCGTCGCCGACTACATGGCGGTGCACACGTTTTTTACCGGACTTCGAGGAGTCGTTGCGCCGACACTCGCGTTCTACGCTGCGGAGCGTTTTTCGATTGAGGGAATTGGCTGGGCTTGCGCCTTTCTGATCGTACTGGCGAATCTCGTGCTATGGCCCGAGATCAAGGCTCGCCGCGGCTGAGAAAGCGCGCGGCAAGCGAGTAGGTGTTTGCTCGGTCCGGCAGCTCAGGCAGCGTTCACTTTGTTTGCCGGCGCGCTTCCAAAAATTTCTTCGCCTCTTCGACACTGACTTTTTGCCCGCTCACGGGATCGACGAAGATCGGGTTGTGGTACGCCAGAGGATGAATGGAAGCTTGGTTGCTGGATCCATAGCCGATCTCCAGGGTCTTTGAATCGCTGCATGCAACCACGATGACGTGAGCGTCTTCTTTGATTGGAACCTCGATGGCGCGATCAAATTTTACCACGCCGTTTTTGAAGTCAGCCGGATGAGAGCTGCGCCTGAATGTCAGGTTTTCGGAAGCGCGGCCGTTTACGAGAACCTGCACGCGGTCAATATCAATCCAATCGGTGCATTGAACATTCACCTTCAAAGTGAGCTTCCCGTTTTTTGAGCGCGCTGTTCCGCCGGGCAGGATGTTGTCGCTTGTGTGCACTTGCAGAAAAGGCCCAGTGGTCAGGTAGGAGCAACCTTTCTTTGCGGCAACCGTATTTTCGCGCCAGTCGATTTTCGCAGGTTCATCCGAGGAGGAGGGCATGTACATGCGCCAGCCTCCAACGCCGTTGCCAAATACGGAGTGTGCATCGCAAACCGCCACAGCCGCTGTGAACCGGCCTTGGTTGAGCATCTGCAGCCATTGAAATTCGCGGTGCCAAACCAAGTTTTCAGCGCCACTTGCGGTGCGACCGATATGAAATGGAGTTAGTTCAAGCAGTCGTGAATTCTCGTAGTTTTGAGTCTCATATCCGTCGATCATGCGGACAAGTCCGGCGTACCCAGCCTCCTTGTCACCGGTGGCGCGCTTTTCGAAGAAGTTGGAGAAAAGGTCTGGGTGGTTGATCTGCACCCAACGATCAGGCTCGGGCTTTTGCCATTCGCGCAGGGTGAGTGCGGTGATACGCGGGTCGGCGTTCCAAACCGGTGCGCCGTTGTCTTGAGTGAACGGCACGGGCTCGAATGGAAATGCATTGAAATGCGCTTTGCTGCCCGTGTTTTCGAGGCCCACTGCCGTCTGTAAAAACTGCCCAAGCCCCAGACGCTCGATTTCGGGACGCCAATCGTAAATTCGGTTGTGTTCGGTCGTTGGAGCAAACTCGATGTGCTCGGCCGCGAGGTTGATCAACCGGTCGGCCGTGCCGCACACATTGTCGCCGCTGGGGGTGGAATGGTTGTGGTAGTCTGCGCTGACCCAGCCGCGCGTATCCACCAACCGTTTGAGCACCCCAGTCACGCGCACGGTTTCGCCGGTTTTCAATTCGATCTCCTTCGAAAGATGGCTGTACTCGATTCCGCGTGTCACAATCACGCGGTACCTTCCGGGCGCAATCGGCACCTGAAATTTCCCGCGCTCTGAATGGTACTGGTCGCGGC
This sequence comes from Chthoniobacteraceae bacterium, assembly GCA_044376275.1. Lineage (GTDB taxonomy): Bacteria > Verrucomicrobiota > Verrucomicrobiia > Chthoniobacterales > Chthoniobacteraceae > Chth-196. Next base: position 4,908 of record JBILLC010000094.1, read on the forward strand.
AACCGTGCGCCCTTTGATCGGGACCGAGGTTTACTGGCTCCGTTCCTGGCATCGCCAGAAACTGCGCTTTGCACGGAATCGACACGCCCGATTCGTCCGTAATTTCCAAGGCGATATTTCCTCCGTCCGCCAATTGGTATTCGAGGTGTTTAGGAGCTGTTTTGGCGATCTCAACTTCCTTTTCCTGATCAGGGCGGCCATCGGCTGAGACCGTGACACGGTATTTCCCCTCCGGAAGAATGCATTCAAAGCGTCCATCCTCGTCTGGGTAGGCAATGCCGGAAAGCCGCCCGTTGCTGTCGGGTTGATTGGAGCTGGGCTTGGACGTGGCCACCGGCACCGACACGGAATACATGGGCCGAATCCAAACCGACGCTTTCACGGGCTTGCCTTTCCCGTCCAACACGGTCCCGGTAAGCCGGGATGTGACCCCCTTTTGCGAGAGCACCGCGCCCACCGCTAAAGCCGGGGAACGACCAACCGCAATGAAGCGCGAGAAGGTGACGCTTTCGCCGGGCTTTAACTCGGATGGAACCTGGTTCAGCGTCACGGAGGATCCCTGCAACGGGCCGACGGCATAGCCGCAGTGGTCGGCCGGATCAACGGCGTTGGCCCAGAGGATGTCCCCGGGAGCGTAGCCCGTTTTCAAAAAGTTAGTCCACCTGTCCGTGAAAGGCGTCGCAAGTGGCCTGTTGGTTTCGTTGCGCAGGGTGGTGGTGATCTTCACCCCAGCCCATCCGTCTTGGATACTGTAAACATGCTTGCGATAAACGCCTCGGCCTGTCGCTGCACTGACTACGCATTCGATCGCGGTTTCCCTGCCGGATCCGTCCTCGGGTTGGATCCGCACCCACGACACTGGACCTTGTTGCTGCGCGGGGCTGAAAATGGTGATCTGATCGTTCTGTGTTCCTTTGAGCGTTAGATCATAGAGACACCCCGGAGTGATCCCATCCGCTCCGTAGAAAGTGGACATGTTCGCGCGACGCAAAGGAAGGTTGCCGCTGATGACTGCTTCAACGGTGTCGTTCCGAAGAATAAAATCTCCGATGATGCCATCCGCCTCCTTGCCACCAGGGAGCTGTGCTTGAGTGGCAGAGGTGACTTCGAGCGCTTCCGGTTTTGCAACCGCGTCGGATCCGAAAACAATCGCGGCTGTGAGGATAACGAGGGGACGGGTGATTTTGGGGTGGGGGGGGAATGGCATCCGTTACTTCAAGCGGTTGCCGTTCCGCGGTGCAAGGCGGGAGATGTGAAATGCGCGTGTTTAGCCTTCTAATCCAGCGGCTTGTGCACCCACCGCGCGCCCGCTGTTCGCCGCAGATCCGGTAATGGCACCGTGCTGTTTACAGCAGGCGAGGCGCCTGATCCGCCTTCGCGTACGCGTAGCGCCCCAGCAATTTGGTGGAGTGGTAAGCGTCAAGCCCGTTGGTGGTGAGAATTCCTGCCCTACCCAAATCCACGTATCCGTCGGCGTGCGTGATCTCGGCCGGCACCTCAGCCCATAACAGCTTGCATATTACCAGAATGGTTCCGTTGATGCTTAACAAATGCTCCTCCGCGAGCGAGAGCGCCGCCCGAACGGGGCACTCCCGGACAAAAGGAGATTCAAATCCGTTGAGATAGACTGGAGTCAACCCCGCGCCTTTGAACTCGCTCAATTCCTCTGAGTATCGAGCGGATGTCTGATGCGCCGCCGCCGCATGCTCAGACGGGATCAAATTCAGAGTCGCCTGCTTCGTGTCCCTCAAGTTCGAAAGCGTGTGACGTTCAACTGAATCCGGCCTGAACACTATACCTAAAAGAGCAGGAGCAGCCCCAAGGTGCAGGATTTGAGAAAAAATAGACACATTCTCCAATCCAACCGCCGAGCGCGTTCCCAAAAGAGCG
>JBILLC010000092.1:0-6829 GCA_044376275.1 Chthoniobacteraceae bacterium
CGCTCCGACATCGACATGGGTGCCAGTGGCGATTCCGGTGTTGCGCTGACGGTGATTCGCGTGAAGAGGTCCTCTTCGTTCAACGTTGACTCCACCTCCCAGAGAGCCTCTCTGCGGTGCGGATTCGATTGTCTATCGGAGCTCCGCTTTGTACCGGAGTCTGTCCTGCTCCCAAGTGAGTTCAGGGCGCCGATGCGCGCAAGGGTGCGGAGCTCGTCGCGGTTCAATCCTGTCCTCGCGCGCAAATCGTTTATGGAGGCAAACGGCGTCTGGCGACGCGCCTCCAGCAGCTGGTATGCGCGCGAGGCCGCAAGTCCCCGCACCATGCACAGCCCGAGACGGATTGAGTCATCCGGATTCACGTCGCACGTCCACTGCGAATCCCGGATTGAGACCGGCAAAACCCGCACGCCCCGCGCTTGTGCGTCCTTTATCAGGGTGGCGCTAGAATAAAAACCCATTGGCTGGTTGTTGAGCAGTGACGCAAAAAACTCAGGCGCACGGTGCACTTTCATCCAAGCGCTGGCGTACGCGATCAGAGCGAAGCTGATGGCGTGTGATTCAGGGAAACCGTATAGTGCAAAAGAGCGCATCGCTTTGATCACCTGTTCGGCAGTCTGCTCCTCATGACCGCGAGCGGCCATACTGGCCCGGACTTTTGCGCAGACGCGCTCCATTCGCTCCTCGGAACGCCGGTCGGAAAGGGCTCGCCGCAATTCCTCGGCTTCGGCACCAGAAAAGTCCGCCATGATCATTGCGATCCGCAACAGTTGCTCCTGAAAAAGCGGCACCCCGAGTGTGCGGGCCAGAACCGGTTCAAGGTCGGGATGAAGATAAGTCACCGGCTCCTTGCCAGTGCGGCGGGCAAGGAACGGATGAACCATGTCGCCTTGGATCGGGCCGGGCCGGATGATGGCAACTTGAATGACCACGTCGTAAAAACACCTGGGCTGGATGCGTGGCAGAGTCACCATTTGGGCTCTGCTTTCGATTTGGAAAAGGCCGATCGTATCTGCCCGGCGCATGAGTTCGTAAGTCGGGTGGTCATCCTTTGGAATAGCGGCCAGATCGACTGGTCGTCCGCGGATTTGGCAGGTGTGCAAGGTATCCTGTATAGCGGCCATCATCCCAAGGCCAAGCAGGTCCACCTTGATGATTCCAAGCGACTCGCAGTCGTACTTGTCCCACTGCGCGACGACGCGTCCCTGCATCGATGCGCGCTCCAGCGGCATAATCGAGGAAAGGTTGCCTTGCGAAATGATCATGCCCCCGGAGTGCTGTCCAAGGTGTCGCGGCAGCCCGAGGATTTGGTTGAACAAGGAAATGGCGACTGCATGGCGCGGATGCTCCCGTGGAAGGCCTGATCGCTCAAGCTGTTCCGCGACTTCAATGGTGTGAGGGAAATCGCCCTGGGAGTGGAGCGAGGAGAATCTTCCAAGAATATCCTCCGGCAGGCTAAGCGCCTTTCCGATCTCGCGCATCGCGCCTTTACCTCGAAAAGTGATGACGTTGGCGGTCATGGCCGCGCCGTGCTCGCCGTAACGGCGGTAGACCTCCTGAATCACCGCCTCGCGTCGTTCGCCGCTCGGCAAATCGAGGTCGATGTCAGGCCACGTGGCGCGCCCCTCAGATAGAAACCGTTCGAAGAGCAGGTCGCATGCGATCGGATCGCACGCTGTGATGCCAAGCGAGTAGCAAACCGCAGAGTTTGCTGCGGAACCCCGTCCCTGCACAAGTATCCCATTCTGCGCGCAAAAATTCACGAGATCCCACACAATGAGGAAGTATCCCGAGAAACCCAGTTTTGAGATAAGGGCAAGCTCCCGCTCGAGCTGTGCCTGCGCTTTGGCGTGGTGAGACGAATATCGTTTGCGCGCGCCGCTCATGGTCACCTTGTAAAGGAAGCTGTCCATTGACTCTCCCTCCGGCACGGGGAATTTGGGGAATTCGTAGCCGGTGTCACTGAGCGAAAATTGGAGCCGCTCGCCCAGGCGGACGGTGTTTGTGATCGCCTCGGGACGGTCTGAAAAGAGCGCCTGCATCTGTTTTGCGGGACGCAGAATCCGCTCGGCGTTTGGACTCAGCAACCGCCCGGCAGCGTCAAGGCTGGTGTGGTTGCGGACGCAGGTGAATACATCCAAGACCGTGCGCCCTGGGCGTTCTGCATACAGCACGCCCCCCGTCGCAAGCAACGGCAGGCGGTTTGTCTCTGCAATCGAGCAGAGGGCGTTAAGCATGATGGATTCACCCCTTTGCAAAGAGCGCTGCAGCTCGACAAAAACGTTGTTCACCCCGAATGCGCGCAGCAGTTGTTGAATGCGTTTCTGTGCAAGCTCGGCATTGCCCGCCTCAAGTGCGCGTCGAATCGGGCCCTCCTCGTCGCCGGTGAGCGCGACCAGTCCCTTTGAAAAGGATTCAAGCTCCGACCAATGAACAGGCGCGTCGGTTTTGGTTCCGCGCAGTTTAGCGCGTGTGATCAATTGACACAGGTTTTGGTACCCCGCGCGGTTTTCAACAAGAACCGGAAGAACCGAACCGTCTTCCATGGTGAGCTCGGCTCCAACGATCGGGCGGATACCCTGTGTTCGAGCGGCGGCATGGAAGCGGGGCGTGCCGTACAGTCCGTCGCGGTCGGTAATGGCCATGGAGTGCAAGCCGAGCCTGGCAGCTTGCGCGGCAAGGGTGTCTGGCATCGATACGCCCCGCAGAAAGCTGAATGCGCTCCTGCAATGCAGCTCGATATAAGACATGGTCGGGTGGAGTGGGCGGACGTTGGAAATCAGACGATGCCGCCGGGGTTTGATGAAGTTGGATCTGTCTTTCGCTTGCGCGGCCAAAGGGCGATGCCGTTGAGTGCGCAAGCGATGATCCAAAGATCCCCATACCGGCTGTAAACGCTCAGTTGGGGATGCGCCGGTACTTTGACGCTGAGGGTGTCGATTCCCTCGGAGAACGGATCGATATGCGACTCGACTCGCCCGATTGTATCGACGCTGCAGGTTACACCGGTGTTTGTGGAGCGAAGCATCGGCAGGCGGGATTCGACCGAGCGCAATTTGGCGTTGGCAAAATGTTGCGCGGATCCGGCGGTATGCCCGAACCACGCGTCGTTGGTGATATTCACCAGAAGCTGCGCGCCCGCCCGCACAACATCTCGGGTTTCGCGCTGCAGACTGTCCTCAAAGCAAACCAGCGCGCCGATCTTCACGGCGGGTTTATCAATTTCCAGAACCTTTGGAGATACGCCCGGATCGATGTCGCCAGGGATGAGGTCGCGCACAAAATTTGGAAACAGCCCACGAAGCGGAAGGTATTCTCCAAACGGGACAAGGTGCCTTTTTTGATAACTTTGCACCTTGGTGGCGTAGTCGGTGAGGAGCACGGCTGAGTTGCGGTGAACCAATTCGTCGGGACGCCCCTCGGCGGGCACTTCCTCGAGGCTTCCCAAAAGTAGCGGCAGCTCTGTCCGGTTAGCCTGACGTAATACAAATCGGCGGCTCTCCTCGTCCGCGAACATGCCGCGCGGAAGAGTGGCTTCCGGCCACAGTACAATGTCCGGGCGCGGGCGGATGGTTTCCACCACGGACATCAGCCGGTCAACTGTTCCGAAGACTTCGTCTTCCTGAGCCGGATCAAATTTCTGCGTTTGAGGAATGTTGGGTTGAATGGTGACGGCTCGCAGTGGGAGCGTCTCGAGAGGAGGCGGGTTGAAAACGCAGCGTATCCCGTAGCTCACGCACATTCCAATCAAGAGGATGAGCGCCATGAGTTCGATACGCAGACGAGGGAGTGCATGGATGGATGCCTCCTTCAAAATCCGGCGCATCACCAGTGCGATGGTGAGATTGGTGAAAACGATCACAAAAGTGATTCCGAGCACGCCGAAAAGGTCGGCTATTTGAATCAAGGCAAGATTGTCGTGAAGCGCGACGCCGAGTGTGTTCCAGCTAAAACCGGAGAGAAACCAACCGCGGATCCAGTCGAGCGCGACCCAGGCTCCAGCCGCTCGCACGGCGAAGGCGACATTTTTGATCGATGTCAGGGCAGGGGATGAACTTTGTGCGGGGGGGCGCGATATCAAGACTGACCAGAGTGCCGGGTAAAGTCCGAGGTACGCTCCAAGAAGAAGCGGCAGTCCGGTGAGCGCTGGGGTGCTGAAAAGTGGAGCAAGCGAAGCGAGCCAGTAAAAGGCCAGCGTGTAAAAGACGGTGCCCGTCACCGCGCCAAGTTGAAATGCACGGGCGCGCGGTGCTTCAGCCGGCAGCGACCAAACCGCCCAGACCAGAGGGAGCAGGGCGATCCATACCAGATTGGGGCGTTCCCAAGGCGCGAAGCAAAGCGCGAGCAGCAGGCCAGAGCAAAGGGCTCCGGCCCATGGCAGTAATTTGAGAAGGGTGGGGTTAAGACGCATAAAATCGGGGCGGCGACGCCTGTCGTGGCATCGGGGGCCGAGCGCCGTTCGAGAACGACTGATAGGCGACTTCTGGCGCCAATAAAGCACAAGCGCGAAGGGAGGTGGAAATTTTCAGGCAGTTTTTTGGGGAAGTGGTGTCAGGGGAAGAAAAACCGCTTGCGCTGCGTCCCTTTAAAGGCTCCGCTTACCAGCCTATGCGCTCACCTTTGATGCCCCTGGCGGCGTTTGCGTCCTCTGTTCTGATTGCTGGTGCGATGGCCTCGGAAGGCTGGCTCACTGATTTTGAAAAGGCCAAGGCGCAGGCCGCATCGGACAAAAAAGATCTGCTGATGGATTTTACAGGTTCCGATTGGTGTGGTTGGTGCATTCGCTTGCGCAAAGAGGTGTTTGATACGGAGGAATTCAAGGCGCAGGCACCCAAGCGGTACGTCCTGCTCGAGCTCGATTACCCTCAAGATCAAACCAAAATCTCTGAAGCGACTCGCGTCCAGAACGACAAATTACAAGCGCAGTTTGGGATCCAAGGTTACCCCACCATCTTCCTCGCTGATTCACAGGGTCGGCCCTATGCACAGTTTGGTTACGAGAAGGGCGGTCCTGAGGCCTACCTCAAAATCCTCGATTCCGCCCGTGAAACTCGGTTGCGCAGGGACGATGCGTTTGTGAAGGCATCCACCTCGACCGGTTTACAGAAAGCGAAACTTCTGAAGGACGCCCTGTCTGAAGTGCCGGAGACGCTGGTCTCCACTCATTACGCGGACGTATTGAGCGAAATTCGCGGCCTCGACGCTGCGGACTCGCTGGGCATGGATGCCAAGTTCGGCTTCCTATCAGGCATGAAAAGCCTCGAGGGGCAGATGCGCGAGCAGATGGAAAAGGGCGGCGAGGCGGTGCGTGGAGTGGCAAATGAGTTTTTAAAAGGGTACCCGAAGGCGAGCGTTGCGCAGAAACAGCAGTTGCTTTTTGGAGTGCTCAATTATTTGCGCCCGCCTCGGGACAACGAGGTTGCCTCCAAGCTCATGGATGATGTGGTGGCGCTTGGTAAGGATTCTGAGGAGGGAAAACGCGCGCAAGAGGTGAAGGCGCGGATCAAGGCGATGATGGAGAAACAAAAGGACGCTCCGAAGGAGGGTGGCAAGTGATCCGGGCCTGCTGCAGTTGATGATTCGCAGCGAGCCAAAGGTGCGGTGGGGTGGGGTCTGCAATGAATTGTCTGCAGGTCTGGTGGCCGTTTGAAATGCCATGGATGGGCGCCTCAAGTTAAGTGGGGACGCTGCAGTCATGCCTCGGACTCGAGGCTGGGTGGTTGCGCTAGCTCTGTTTGTTGGCACTGTCATTCGATTTTACAACCTCACAGAGGTTCTCGTAGACGGGCGCTTTTATTTTGTGGACTCGGATTGTTACTCCCGCATGACCCGGGCGGAGCGAGTGTTGCGTGAACCCGGGACGGTTGTGAGATTCCATGAATTTGAGAATTGGCCGGATGGCATTGTTTCCCACGCGACCGCGCCAATGGATTACGCAATCGCGGGGTTGGCAGTGTTATTAAAACCAGTGTTGAGTGTGGCGGGCAGGTTTTCGGTTCTGAAGCCTGTGGCAGTTGATGCGGCCGGTGCTTTGATCGGGCCCTTGATTGGTGCGTGCCTGTGCGCGTTGGTGGCGATTTGGGGCGGCGGGATCCGGAGCGCCGCTGGCGGGCAGTGTGACGGGTGGTGGGCGGCACCGCTTTTGGTGGCGGGTAGTCCGGCGTTGGTCCATGCCACGGTGTTTGGCCGTCCCGACCACCAGAGCCTGATTGTGGGTTGCATGGCGCTGGTTTTCGCGTCCGAACAGCGGATGTTGCAATGCGCTGAGAAGGGAAACGGGTGGGCCTGGGCAGGTGGCCTGGGAATGGGGTTCGGGTTGTGGGTTTCGTTGTTCGAGCCGTTGATCGTTCTCGCAATCATTCTGATTTGCGGCGCGCTCTTCTGGCGAAAATCGTGGACGGCTGCGCTTCGTTTGCGATGGGCGTCCGGTTTGCACTCGATGCTGGGCGTCGGATTTGCCGTGGATGGGATACACTTTGTTGTTCCTGATCCGGAGTGGCGGGATGCGCTTTTGCGCTGGGGACGTACGATCGGCGAACTCCAACCGCTGGACTCAGTTTCACAGCTATCGCGCTGGGGGGGGGCGGCTTTGTGGTTGGTGCCCATCGGGCTTTGGGTTGTCACCCGCCGGGAAGGGCGTGCCATGATGGGCTGGTTGTTACTGAGCGTCGTGTTGGCGGCATTGACGATTTGGCAGATCCGCTGGGGTGCGTACTTTTCGCTCGCAATGGCTTTCGTAGCGCCTTGGGCCCTTGCGGCCCTCGGCAGCAACTGGCAGCGTGCACTGGTGGTACTCTTCTCTTTTTGGCCGATGGCGGCCGAGTGGGAT
>JBILLC010000085.1:0-7135 GCA_044376275.1 Chthoniobacteraceae bacterium
CGTTTTCTGCCGGTGTCGTGCTGTTGCACTTTGTAAAGGTGCGCGTCTCGCTGATGCACTATCTCTTCGGGAACATCCTGGGAGTTTCGAACCAAGATCTCTGGATTGGATACGGTGTCGCGCTTGCAGTGTTGCCCTTGCTGGTGGCGTTGGAGCGGCCGTTGCAGCTGCTTCTGTTCGATCCTGCGGTTGCACGGAGTCAGGGTATTCGTACCGGCTTGTTGAATGTGATCCTTGTCGTGGCGTTGGTTTTGACGATGGTCAGTTCGCTGCAAGCGGTGGGCGTGATTCTCCTTTTAGGGCTTTTGATTTCACCCGCCGCAACCGTGTATTTGCTGTGTGACTCCTTCCCGCTGATGCTCTGGGGGGGCGGCGTGCTCGGAATGGTCGGCGCAGTCACCGGTCTTTGGTTGAGCTATTGGATAGGAGTTCCGTCTGGGGCGTGTATCGTCCTAGTTCTTGGAGCTTTCTTCTGTCTCGCTTACCTTTTCAGCCCGCGTTACGGCTACATCCCGCAGTTGATAAAAAGCCGCCACTTTCACGAGGAAAGCCTAGCTCGCTGGAACGATCATGGGCACGGGCATTGATGAGCCTGTCCCGCTTGATTGAGCTTGGCATTCTGAGTAAGTAGCGGGCGCGACCGCGTAACCTCGTGTTGTGTCCAAGAAGGGCTCTGCTCGAAAATGCTGATGGATTGAGGCAATCGGACTGCGGACTGCGAACTGCATCGATCTTTCTCAGATGTCGCCTGAACTATCGTCCCGACGATGAAGGCGATCGCTTCTCATACCTTGACCTGACCGTCCAGGCATCGAGTTGATTCGTGTTCCGAAGGGACGGGCGGGGATGTCCCGCCTCGCCCTAATCGTCGATACGGCGCCCTTTTAGGCGTTTTGCGTCGGAGGGTTGTCCTTGCTCGCTGCAGACTCTGCTGCAAGTTTGGCTGCAGCTGCAGCCTCGCGATCAGCCTTCGCCTTGCGGTTCGCAGCGGCGCGCTTTTCAGTGATCTCAACGGCTCGCTGGTCGAAGTCTTCGTAGCGTGAACGCAGGATGTCGAAAGAGGATTTTTGAAGCACGTAAACGTCGCAGTAAGTCGCTGCGCGGATACTCGCGTTTCTCTTGTCCCCCGACACGAGCGCCATTTCACCAAACGGTGACCCCGTAGGTAGCGTGGCCACTTTGTTGTCGCCAACATAGACCTCTGCCGTGCCGTTGGTGAGGAAATACATGCAAGTGCCGAATTCCCCTTCACGGATGATGTAATCCCCGGGAGTGAACGCCTCAGTTGTGAGCATGCCGACGACCTCGCGAATGAAGATTTCCTTAACCCCTTGGAAAAACTCAACCTTCTCGAGGATGTCCTTGTTCAAGTACACCAACACGTCGATGGACAGGGCGCTCGGCAGTGTACCGAGCACTTCGGCGTCCGAGACATTTTTTCGAGATTCCCACAGGTACGCGTAGTAGTCGCGAACCCGGTCCTGCATCTCCAGGGGGAGTTGTTTGATTCGCATGAACTCGCCAATGACCTCGTTGCGGCTGTCGAAAGCGGCACGGGCTGCGTTGCTGTTGGCGATCAAAACTGGGATGTTACCGACTACGTACGCGTAGAAAGCAACGCCCAGCACTTGGGCTAGAATGGTAAAATAAATCTGGGGGTTGCTGTCCTTGCTTGGACTGTAGTCCCCATATCCGATTGTAGTGACGGTTGTCACCGTCCAGTAGACAGAGCGCAGATAAGTGTCCCAGTCCGAAAGTTTTCTTACCTCGGCCTCTGTGACCACTTCTTCCACGAGTTGGTTGTCCTTCCAAACCCATGCCTTTTTGGCTGGAGATGTTTCAATTTCGGTCTGGGCAGCACCGACGGCCCACCATCCCAAGGCAATGGCGTGCACGGCTTGAATGCCCCAGTAGAGCAGTCCCTTCATCTGCACAATTGCCCGTGGCATCTGGAGAATGTGCTGCAAATCATGCAGAACTCCCGAAACCTTGAAGGTCTTGCTGAGCGGCAGGAGGCGCAAAGCAAATGCCCAACCGGTGTCCCAGCTGTACACATCTGCCAAATAATCAAATGGGATCGCCGCTAGAATGTCAGGAATCATCCAGCCTTTCGCGTAGTGAGGAATCACGTCCTTGAACTCGGTCAACACCTCCATCTTGTATTTTCTGGTGCTGAATAGATCCAAGAGGAGGTCCATCACCATCACCCCGATCATGATCCAGTAAAAGGTCCCGTGGACGTCGTCCCGAGTCACAATGTGATAGGAAAGGAAAGTTCCGAACGCCAAGTTCGAGGGAACCAAAATAAGCCCCCAGAGGCCGCGAATCTTACCGGTGTGACTGATGAGTTTCATTGCGTTGGAAATTCAAAGATGCACCAGTCGCAGCATGAAGCGCGCCACCTCCGCTGGTAGACCCCCTTTTTTTACGTTTCCCTGAGAAAAACCTCTCGAATCAGAGGGCCCTTTGGCCCCCACGGGTTCTACTCCTGAACAGGGACGCTCATGAGAGGTGCAAGATCCTCCGTTTCCCAGTGAGCGCTGAACACCCGCGCGCCCGCGTCCGCGCTCCACTGCATCCATTCGGGGCGGACAACGTTGGGATTTGGAAGAGCAACAAAAAACAAATCCTTCGAACCGCGCCAGGCGGGTATCGTGCGGGATTTGCCCCTCCCCTTAGGCCAGATGGTTTCGATCTCGCCAGAGTCGATATTCACCACACGCACGGCGTCGCTTTCATGGTCCACAAGTGCGAGTCGCTTTCCATCGGGGCACACTGAGTAGGCGGAAAGATCCCCTGGAAGTAAATCTGCGCGAGCGGGGATTTTTTTGATACGCGCCTTGTCTTCAGGGTTGGCAGACACGACAAAAAAACCATTGGGTGTTTGAGCGCGTTGGGCAAGTGGGAAGCCAATTTCGAGGCTCTGAAAGATCAGACGGTCGTCCGGCAAAACCCGCACTCGCGGAGGATCAGCCAAGCAGATTTGTGCGATGATGACGTCTTCACCCACCTTGCACTTGCCCGCTTCCCAAACCACATCGCGGCGGATGACTGTGGATAGGTTGTTTTTGCCGGCATCCCATTTTGATGTTGGTGATGCAAAGAAGACGGAGCCGCTATTCTGGCTCCACGCAAGGCCACCAATCACCGGGCTTGATGTGTTGAATAGCACTGGCTTGTCTTCCAGTGAAACGAGTTGAAGCACAGATTCACGCGTGAACGCTATAGACTTTGCATTGGGGCTTGGCCGCGCATCGCCCAGAGCGTCCGCTGTGCACAACAACACGCGCGTATCCACAGAGTGATTCGAGTCCAATCGAGCGATGAAGAGTTCATGAAGCCTGATTTTTCGTATATCAGAGAACTCTTTCTCAATTTGTTCCCTCTGCTTTTTCGCTGCCCGACCAATTAGTTTTTTCAGCGGTTTGGACTGCGTGTGACTTAGGCAAGCAAGGACAGCGGCGAGTTTTTCCGATGAATCAATTTTAAGCGGAGCAAAAAATTTGTCGCCAATCTCGTCAAAGTTTCCGTCAGTCACCTCAATCGCGTTTTCGAGAAGCCCCATGAGCGCAAAGGCAAGCTGTTCAAGCGTACTCACCTCCTCGCTCGCAAGCATTGAAGATGCTTCTTTCCAATTCGCTGGATATTGGGAGCGAATGCAAACTAATCCACTGCCGTCCGGAAGCCATGTCGCATGACTCACACCGTGAGCGATCGGCGTGGAAAGAACGCCGGCAGGATCGCTCAAACGCAAGTCGCCCCGCAATAAAACTGCTGCCTGAGTGCCATCAGGAGACCATTCCATCTTTTCTGCGCTCTCGTCGCAGCCCGTGAAGAGCAACAGCATAAGAGCCATCAATACGGCACGTGGAGTCCAGCCAAACTTTAGTTTGGTGAATAAGAAGTTCATTTTTTCTTGGATGCTTTAAGGCCTGAAAGGAATGCCACTACATCGCGAATCTCTGATGGGGATAGAATTCCGAGCATGGGCGGCATCATTGAGATCGGCGTGCCTCTGGACGCAATTTCGCTGGTCGCGATGACCCTTTTTGATCCATCCGCGAGCATCAATGTCAGGGACTCTCCGTTCTCGGAACCAATGGTTCCGCCAACTTGTGTCCCGTCCCGCAGTGATACCGTTGTGAGACCGAATCCCGGCGCAAGCTGCGCGGAAGGAAAAAGCAGTGATTCGAGTAGGTAAGGACGGTCCCTTTGGGATCCAATGCCAGTCAAGTTGGGGCCCACATTACTTCCCCCATCGCTTAATGAATGGCACGCAATGCAGTTAGCGCCGAGATGATTCTGCACCAGCTCTTTTCCTCGCGCTGCATCACCCCCTTCGAGTAGTTCTGCATGAGCAACTCCGGGCGAGGACGCAGCAAAGATCCGTGCAAATTCTCCCAGCGCCTCGTTGGAGGACCGGCGCTTCTCCAGCGCGCTGATTAAATCAAGCTGTATGGCAGCGTCGCACTTGCCTTCAACAAGCCGCCTGCCAAGTCCCGCCAACACCGCATCGCAAGACGGGTGGCAGCCTTGTGCCAGAAGGCCGATTAGGTGCTGACGTTGTTGGGTCTTGCCCGCCTTCAAAATCGCCTCTGCCCGCTCGGCAATTCGTTCCGGTGCTTCTGGTAGCAAAGCGGCGAGCGCTTCCTGTTGAAGCTCCGGCGGCGATGTTGCGGCAAGCGCCCGCTCAAGGGTTTCCCGCCATTGGCCCGAGTTCTTGTATGCAGATGCCATCAAACGCATCGCTTCCGCTCGCAAAGGGGCTGGAGCATCGTTCTGTGCAACGATCGCAGCCACCTGCTGTGGTCGAGGTTTTAGCCCATGCTTAATAACCATCTCAATCACTGCTGTTCGGAGTTCAGGCTCAGTGAGCGACAGAAGGTTATCCAGCTTGGTGTTGAGGAGCGAAAAGATTGGTTCGGCCTCAATCTTGCGTGAGTAACCGTCAACACGGTCAAGGCTGGATGGTTCCTTCCATGCGAGCAGGCTTGCGAGGGCCTCTGTGCGGTGTGCGATTTTTGCTGAATCATCCAATGCAAGGTTCAGCAGACGCGCCGCGTTACTCTGTTTTCCGAGACGCAAGTTGGCGTTGATTGCCCGCAATGCAGTGGCGTCTTCGGTGCTTTTGCCAATGACGAGCTCGGCAAGCGTTGGAAGTGCCGAGGGAACCCCTGCGTTGTCATGAATTGCGCGGGCAGCTTCCGCCTGAATTGCTGTATCTGAATCCTTGAGAAAAACTTCGATTCCAGGCGCGAGCTGCCGGCGCAGTGCGAGCACGCATGCCAGCCGCACCGGGCTTGTTGAATGAGTGTGATGTGACAAAAGTTCGGCGCTGATCGCGCAGTTTGCCAGCGCTGTGACAAGTCCGTGGCGTATCACAGGGTTGCCAATCTCAGCTGCAGCGACTGCCAAAAGAGCCTGAGTCGCGCCCGTGGTTTTAATCCGACCTAGTGCGAGTGAAGCTCGCAGCCTGACGCGCGGAGATTCATCTCGAAGAAGCTTCAGTAAGCCCACGCTCTTTGATGCGCTGGCGTTCGACTCACTCAGTACTGTCGCCGTCTGTGCACGTATCTCGGGATCCTTTGCGTCCAGCAAATCTATGATGGGCTGGACTGTTGCCGCGGCCCTGCGCAGCAACTGTCCATAGCCCCAGATAGCGTGGACGCGCGAAAGTAGGGAAGCGGTTTCATCATTTGCGACGTGGATGAGAGCGCTGGCGTCGTTGCGGCGCACCAACTCAAATTGCGCTTCCAGTCGAACGCGTTGATCTTTGTGTCCAAGTAGTGATGCAAGCTCTGCTGTGGTCTTTAGATTAACTCCAAACTTGAGCAGCGCATGGGTTTCTTCGCGAACTTGAGCGTCCTTTCCGGCGGGTGCGTCGATGCGCCAAATAGCTCCCTCCCCGTCGAGCGCATAGCCGCCCAACCAGTCTGCAACCATCAGTGAACCGTCCGGATGCCAGCTCATGCCGATTCCTGCGATCCCTTTATTGCACAAGTAGACTGGCCCCTGCGAATAAGACGCACCCGCGGGTTCCAAGGAGAACGCGCGCAAGATTCCGGAAGGGAATTCGGTGAGAAAAAACATACCCCTTTGTTCAGGGCCAAGCGCCGTGCCGGGATCGCGTTTGAATCCGGCTGGGCCGTCCGACGACAGGCAGATGGGTGGGAGATGGTACGCAGCCTGGCCCTCCCATGCTGGCAGCCACAGTTTTTCCGCTGTCCACAGCGTGCGCGCGCCCATGTACTGGTAGTTACAGCGCCAGCCGCTGTCGCTTGCTTCTGGGATGTAAACGAGGCGCTCTTTTTCCCCTTTGAAATCAGCATCATTGTCGACAGCGATGAGGTCACCGAAGTCGTTGAAGGCAGGTTCCTGTGGATTGCGAAGGCCGTGCGCAAAGATTTCAAAGTTCGAGCCATCCGGTTCGATGCGTAAAATGCACCCCTCATTAGGCACAAAATAATGGCGGCCCTCCTTGGAGTGAACGTTCACGCCTTTGTCCCCAATGCTCCAATAAAGCCGGCCGTCCGGCCCCACGCATAAGCCGTGCATGTCGTGCCCGCCATAAGCGATGTGAAGACCGAAACCATGAACGACGATCTCCCGTATGTCTGCGACGCCATCGTCATCGGTGTCCTTGAACCGCCAGAGGTCTGGTGCAATGGTGGCGTAGACCCACCCATGATGATAGAGCACGCCTGCCGCAATTCCAGTGACCTCCGTGTTAAAGCCGTCCGCAAACACTGTTATCTTATCAGCGGTTCCATCTCCATCGGTGTCCCGAAGCTGATAAATGCGTTCGCTAAAAAACGTAAGGTCTTTCCAGTCGATTGAGCCATCCTTGTTGTGGTCCTTTAGTCCTCCGCGGGGCAGCCGCATATTCCCCGGCGCAAGCGCTGAGCGCAGAAAGGCGCCTTTCTCTTCGACGCTCGTCATCGCTACATCGTTCGGGATCCATGCTGCGTGTTCGCGGATGTCGAGGTCCGCTGCCTTACGGCGTGTTGTAGATGTGACATAAACGCGGCCCTGAGGATCCACCGAGCACGCCACCGGGTCGGGCACATTCAGTGCCCCTGACCATTTTGTGAAACTTAGACCGCGCGCCGCGCCCTCCTGCTGCGGGGGATTGGAC
>JBILLC010000086.1:0-7038 GCA_044376275.1 Chthoniobacteraceae bacterium
TGAATGGTTTTGTGTTCCAAATCGTGCACCGCTCTGATGTAGCGCACTGTGCGGCTGCGGGCACGCATGAGCACGGAGGTCGTGACTGCTTTTTTCCCAGTGACTTTCACGCCCGGCAACAATGGACTGTCGCTGATTCCAGTAGCGCAGAAAATCGCGCTTTCGCCCGACACCAATTCATCCACGCCGAACACGCGCAGCAACTCTTGCTCTGAGATTTCTTTAAGGATCTGCGCTCTTTCGGCGTCGTCTTTTGGCCACATCTGAAGCAGCATTCCGCCTCCAAGCGCCTTCAATGCAGCAGCCGTGAGAATGCCTTCGGGCGATCCACCGATTCCAAAATAGAGGTCCACGCCGGAATCCGGCATCGAGGGCGAGACCGCCGCAGTGATGTCGCCGTCGGAAATAAGCCGCAGGGCGGAGCCCGCACGCCGGATCTCGCGGATCAGATTCTCGTGTCGGGGGCGGTTCATGGTCATCACGACCAGTTCCGGCACACGTTTACCGAGAGCGTCCGCCACCATGGCCAGCGTCTTTTCCAGTGGCGCCTCCAAACTCAGAGGCTCCATTCCCTTTTCCATGGCGCGCACCACATCGGGGCCGAACGCGAGTTTTTTCGAATAGAACGCCGGCAGATTCATCATCGCCCGGCCGTTGCGGGAATCGGTCTGGCTGGCTGCGATCACAGAGATTGAGTTAGGCAAGCCGCTCGCGATGTTGGAAGTGCCGTCGATTGGATCGAGCGCGATGTCGAAACTCGGGGACCCAGGTTTCCAGGTGCCGAGGTGCTCGCCAAGAAAGATGCCTGGAGCTTCGTCCTTTATGCCCTCGCCGATGACGACTTCGCCGCAGAGATCAACCAGATCAAACACGCCGTAAATCGCGTCGCAGGCGGCGGCGTCGGCGAACTCCTTCTCTCCGCGGCCCAACCAAGAGAGGGAGTTTAGAGCGGCATTTTCGGTTGCACGCACGAACTCGAATTCGATGGTGCGCTCTGCGTCACTTTGAAAGAGGGAGACGGTGTGTAGCATAAAACAAGAAACGATTCCTTATGCACTGTGCGAGTTCAGAAGCCAAATAAATCCTCCAGCGCCAGCCTATTTAGCGGGAGTGAACCAAAGTCGAAGGCCCAGCCCGGTTTTCTAGTAATCTCCGAACCGATTCCCCATGGATGCACCCCCGCGCGAGATCCACAAGAATTTGGCGTCCTCCCCTTCGCTTGCACTAGCGATGCAGGCCGTGGCGAGCTGCGGCATATTGCTAGGAAATTCTCGCCTGCAGCGGGCCCGAGGTCTCGCGCCTCACAAAAGTTGTGGAAAACAGGGCCTGTTCCATGTGCGGCTTGGGCTGAGCGCCCTCGATTCGCTCAAACATCAGACACCACGCCCGCCGCGCCATGTCCTGAAGCGGCTGGGCAATCGTGGAAAGGCTCACAGGCAAATATCTGCCGATCGGCGTGTCATCGACGCCCACCACGGAGAGATCCGAAGGCACACGGAGCCCCAGTTCCGCGGCGGCCCGCAGCACGCCCATCGCCCCGAGATCATTCAACGCGACGATTGCCGTGGGGCGGCGCGGAGTGGTGAGCAATTTTCGTGCAATGGCATGCGCATCGCTGATTTCGGGGCCGCATCGGACAATTTCGTAGCTGCCGGGACTCAGATGCCGATCGGCAAGGAGTTCTTTAAAAAAATGCGCCCTCTGCCCGTCAGCCTGGCCATCGGCAAGCGCGCACACGAACGCATACTGGCGGTGGCCCGAGTTGTACAAGTGGTCGATCGCGTCCCTCAAGCCGCTCCGAAAATCCGCGAGCACCGAGTCCACGGGGGGCACATCCGACGCAGCGGTGCCAACCACCACGAAGGGCATGCCCGCCGCAAACTGGCGGCCAAGGAACTTCCTGTGAACTTCATGGTCGCTCAGGAACGCCACAACACCGTCCACCTGGCGATCCATAATATCCTCGAGGCAAGCTAGTTCACGCTGCAGGTCGTTCCTCCAGGTTTCGATCACGAGATCGTACCCATGCCGCTCCGCCTCAAGGATCAAATGGTGTGCGAACGACGTGTAGAAGGGGTTATTGATGTCCGCCACGAGCAGTCCGACGGTGTGGAAACGGCCGATCCTCAGACCCAAGGCCGCGCGGTTCGGGCGGTAGCCGAGCTCGGCAGCAGCCTTGAAAACCCGCTCCTCGGTTTCCTTTGACGCCCATGAGTTGGGGCGCCTGTTCAGGATCGTGGAGGCCGTGTTGATGGCGACACCGGCGGCAGCAGCCACGTCCTTCAATCGGACCTTGCCCCCGCGCAACCCGCTGGCCTGAGGCGCGTGAGCGCCGCCCTTGAATCCTTCCGCCATCGTGCTTTTCATAAGAATATTCTTACCCTCCATCACGCCCCCAGAAAAGAAAACTCCTTCAAAAAAATTTTCCTTCTCGTCGATCTTTGACCCAAAGCCACCTCCGCAAATCTCCCTTCGCGTCTCAAGCAGCGGCCGGCCCCGCCAACCCGTCAAAAACCCCGACCACGGACGCCTCGGAGCGCCTCAAAAATAATCCTATTTGAGCGCGGCCCCTTTTGGGTTCAGTCTGGGGTCGCGCGGTTTCTGAAACCCGGCTCGCCCAAATCTGCGGGTCCGCGGCGCGATTGCAGCCCACTTACATCCATAACTCCACTTTTTCACATGCTCTCCGCCGGTATCGTAGGCCTCCCCAACGTTGGTAAATCCACGCTCTTCAACGCAGTCACTCGTACGAGGAAGGCTCAGGCTGCCAACTATCCGTTCTGCACGATCGACCCGAACCTGGGAATCGTCACGGTGCCGGACCCCCGGCTGGAGGTGCTTTCGAAGATTTCGCACTCCAAAAAGGTGGTGCCGGCGGCCATTGAGTTTGTTGATATCGCGGGCTTGGTGAAGGGGGCGAGCGCCGGCGAGGGTCTTGGCAACCAGTTCCTGAGCCACATACGCGAGGTCAACGCCATCGTGCAGGTGGTGAGATGCTTTGAAGACGATGATGTGCATCATGTGAGCGGATCGGTCGACCCGGTGCGGGACATTGAAGTGATCAACACGGAGCTGATTCTTTCAGACATCGGCACCCTCACCAAGAGAACGGAACGGCTTCAAAAAGCGGTGCGCATGGGGGACAAGGCCGCAAAAGCAGAGGCTGCTGTCATCGAAAAGCTTCTGCCTCACTTAAACGACGGAAAGCCCGCGCTCACGGCATCTCTCTCCGACGAGGAAGGGCGCGTCGCCAAGGAGTTCTTTCTGCTGACGAGCAAACCCACGATCTTCGCCTGCAATGTGGCGGAGAGCGACCTTGCCGCCGTTACGAAGATGATCGAGACGGGTGTCGCCAATGATGCGATTCCCGCGGCGGTTCACGTAACCGCAGTGCGGCAATATGCGGCTTCGAATTTCGCCACGAGCGCGATAGTGATCAGCGCCCAAATCGAAAGCGAACTTGTAGACTTGCCCGAGGCTGACGCCTCCGAATATCTCGAAGGGCTCGGGGTCAAGAGCAGCGGCGTCGGCACCCTGATCCGTGCCGTGTACCATCTGCTCGGCTTGAGGACCTACCTGACGACCGGCGAACAGGAGACCCGGGCGTGGACGATCAGGGCCGGCGACAAAGCGCCGGCGGCGGCCGGTGTCATCCACTCGGACTTCGAGCGTGGGTTCATCGCGGCGGAAGTGACAGCCTTCCATGACCTGGTCACGCTGGGTTCTTTCGCAAAAGCGCGTGAAGCCGGCAAGCTACGCATCGAGGGCAAGGAGTACGTGGTGCAGGATGGGGACGTTGTGGAGTTCAGGTTCAACGTGTAGCGCAGAGCGAGCGCCTTCGCGGCCCTCACTTGCGCATGAAGAGCGTGGCGATCTGCATTCTTACAGTTTGCGCTTCGCCGTTGCCCAGCTAAGACTTCACGCAGAATGCGCACTAGCAGCCTACCTCCCCTACTCGTCATAGCCGCCTGCTTCTTCACACACCCCGTCGATGTTCGGGCGGCCGCCCCGGGCCAAATCAAGAAAAGCCTCGCGCGGATCAACAACACTTCCCAGGAACCAAACTACAGGCAGCCATGGCTGGCGGGAGTCACCGGCGGTGGATCCGGCACGGGTTGGGTGGTTTCTTCCAACCGGATTATGACAAACGCGCACGTGGTTTCGAACGCGCGCTTCCTCACCCTCGAGAAGGAAAACGACCCAAAGAAATACATCGCTCAAGTTGAACACATCGCGCACGACTGCGACCTTGCGGTGCTGAAAGTCGAGGACCCTTCTTTTTTCACCGGAACAGTGCCGCTGGAGATCGGTGACATTCCCGAAATCGAAACCGAAGTTTCCGTCTACGGCTACCCGATCGGAGGAGAGCGCCTTTCGGTGACGCGCGGCGTGGTTTCACGCATCGATTTTCGGAGCTACGTGCACTCTGCGATTGATTCACATTTGACGATCCAGATCGACGCGGCGATCAATCCCGGCAACAGCGGAGGACCCGTTCTTCAAAACGGAAAAGTGGTTGGCGTAGCCTTTCAGGGCTTCAGCGGGGACGTTGCACAAAACGTCGGCTATATGATCCCGACACCCGTCATCAAACGTTTTTTAACCGACATTACGGACGGTCAGTACGACCGGTACATGGATCTTTCGATTGGGGTGGTTAACACGCTGAACCCGGCGTTAAGAAAAGGCCTTGGACTAAAAGATGACGACCTTGGGGTGATGGTTGCAAGCGTCGCGTCGGCGGGTGTTTGCCACGGTCACCTCAAACCCCGCGATGTGATTCTCTCGATCGATTCTCTGCCGGTGGCCAGTGATGGCACCGTTGAACTCAATGGCGACCGGGTGCAGATGGCGGAAGTGGCCGAACGAAAATTCCGAGGCGAAAACGTTAAATTCAAGCTGATCCGAGATGGCAAACCGTTGGACATCACGGTGCCTTTTTCCTCCAGCTGGCCACACACCATGCAATCCAATCAATTCGATGTTCAACCCACTTACATCCTCGTGGGTGGACTCCTGTTCCAGCCGTTGTCACGCAATCTGATTAGTTCGGTGCAGTTCCAAAATCTTCGCATCCACTATTATTTTGAAGCGTTCACCCCCAGAGAAATTTACAAGAAACATCCCGAGGTAATCGTACTCACCGGCATCCTTGCGGATCCGATCAACACGTACCTGAGTGATTTCAAGGAAGCTATCGTGGAGGAAATCAATGGAGCCAAAATTTCAACTCTCCGCGACATGTCAGAACAACTCGCGAAGCCGTGTG
This sequence comes from Chthoniobacteraceae bacterium, assembly GCA_044376275.1. Lineage (GTDB taxonomy): Bacteria > Verrucomicrobiota > Verrucomicrobiia > Chthoniobacterales > Chthoniobacteraceae > Chth-196. The sequence goes on from JBILLC010000086.1 coordinate 5,270, forward strand.
AATTTTACGAGATTCGTTTCGTAGGAAACGGAAGGCCGCTGGTCCTCGAAAAGTCGGCTATTGAGTCGGCAAGAGAGAGAATCAAAAACCGATACGGAGTTGAGCAGGAACAAAACCTAAACTGATTCGCAAAGCAGTTCACTTCTAACTCACGAGCCACCCCATGAGCTTCATCAAACAAAGCGTTCTTTTCGGTTCACTGCTTTTTTACGCATCCGCACCCCTTCCAGCGCTGGAGAGCGGATCAAATCCGCCGGAAGCTAAAAAAGATTTCACGATGGCTGCGAAGGCTGCGGGAAAATCACCTGCGGCATCGGAGAATCCGGCGCCAAATTCCTCCGCTCCGCCGACAACCGGGACTCCGGGTATTTCTCAAAAGGAGGCATCGCTACGGGTGATGGAAAACATGGCCCGAACGCTCGTGACTCAAAATATCGTCCGTCTCAACATCACAGCCCAGGCATTCGACTTTGCACGGCCATGGTCCAAACGGGCGCCAATGGCTCGAAAAGCACTCGGCACGGTGCTTCCCGGCAACCAGCTCCTCTGCACGGCCGAGGCGATCGCGAATTCGACTTACATCGAACTGGAAAGTCCGGATGGCGAGAACAAGCAGCCCGCAACCGTGGTGTGCGTGGACTACGAAGCGAACCTCGCTCTGCTGAAGCCAGACTCGGCGGATTTCCTTCGCGGCAAGACAGGATTCGGACTCACCCAGGCCCGCGTGGGAGATCCGCTAACGGCATGTCAACTTGAGAGCAACGGAAACCTGCTACTGTCCCGCGGTCAGATGACGACGGCGGAGGTCATGCGTTATCCGATTGATGAATCTGCATTTCTGGTGTGCAGGGCCAGTTGCCCGCTACAGATGAAGGATGCAACCCTGGCTATTCCTGTACTCAAAGACGCGAAGGTCGTGGGGCTCATGCTCCGTTACGACGCCCAGTCGAGTTTGTTAGATATCATCCCCTCGGTGGTCATCGAGCATTTCCTCAAGGATGCGAAGGATGGAAAATACGATGGGTTTCCGCGCATGGGCTGCACCTTTGCGCCGACGCGAGATCCGCAGTTGCGCCGCTATCTCAAACTTTCTGGGAACAACAGCGGCGTTTTAATCACGCAGGTTGCGAGCGGCGGTCCATCGGCAGCCGCTGGCATCATGAAGGGTGATGTGATTTTGGAGATCGCGGGCCAGGCAATCGATTCCGACGGCAATTACCGGGATGCGGACTATGGTCGCATTTCGCTTGGACATCTGGTCAGCACCCGACACATGCAGCAAGACTCCGTGCCAGTCCGGCTTTTGCGCGATGGAAAGGAAATCGAGGTTTCCGTGAAAGTAACTAGGAAACCTGTGGAGGAGTATTTAAGCGAACCGTACATCATCGATCGCGGCCCCCGTTATTACGTGCTGGGGGGATTGGTTCTTCAGGAGTTGAGCCGTCAGTATCTCAAAGAATTTGGAAACGACTGGACCCGCAAGGCACCGTTAGAGCTTTTGCATTTCGACAGAATCCAGTCAGAACTCGAAGACAGCGATAAAAAGAAGCTCGTTATGATCAGCAGGGTGCTGCCTTCAAATGTGACGATTGGATATGAGGATATCCGCCACGTTCTGGTGAACATGATCAACGATGTTCCGGTCAAAAGTCTTTCAGATATTCCAGAGGCCCTCAAATCCAACAAGGATGGATTGATCAAAATAGAGCTCGCGAGCGATCCAAGCCTGATTTTTCTTGATGCAAAGGCGGTGGATGAAATCACTCCAG
>JBILLC010000087.1:0-7014 GCA_044376275.1 Chthoniobacteraceae bacterium
CTTGTACCAACTAAGGAAGGGACACCGTTTTTCCACCGACGATGTGACCTTGGCGTGGTACGGTAGTTCATGGAGCTCAAGTGTGCGTCACGTGCTGGATCTCGGTAGTGGCATCGGAAGCGTCGCAATGGTCGCTGCATGGCGTTTGACAGGCGCGAAATTCGTCACTGTTGAAGCACAGGAAGCAAGTGTGGCGCTCGCCCGCAAATCTGCGCGCTACAATGGTCTCGAAGATCGATTCGATATCCGGCTCGGTGATTTTCGTGAAGAGGGAGTGATTCGCGCCGGCGAGAAATTTGATCTGGTGTTCGGAAGCCCTCCATATTTCCCGTTGGGAACCGGCGTGGAAGGCGATCATCCGCAGAAAATCGCATGCAGATTTGAGACCCGAGGCGGTATCGAAGATTACTGCTTCAAAGCCGTTGAGCACCTCAGCTTAGGTGGCTGGTTCGCATGCGTGTTCCCCGAAGAACAGCGGAGCCGCGTCGAGGCCGCAGCGACTGCCGGCGGGTTGCGAATCGTTCGCAGGCGCGCCGTGATTGCCAGAGAGGGAGAACCGCCGCTTCTCACTTTGTTCGCCATGCTGCGCAGCGATCACCTTCCAGCCACGGCGCCGCACACATGGGAGGAGCCGCCCCTCATTATCCGCAGAGCGGACGGCACCGTTCATCCGGAATACGCCGCGGTGAAACTCTCATTCGGATTTCCCCCGTAGCTTCCGCGCTTCAAAGTTTCCGATCGCCCTCTCCCGGCGTCCGGATTTGTTGCTTTGCTGTGCAATCCTCCCCCGATAACTTGCGTCACATGCCCGCAGCCGAGACAATTCACGAGGTGGGAAACAACATGTGGATGTGGCACGCATACGATCCAAGCGTGAAAGCGGATCTTTCCTCATGCGCGCTCCTTTCAGAGGGCGGCTTGATTATTATCGACCCGATTTCGCTTTGTGAGGAAGGAATGCTTGTTCTCGACGCCGCCGCACCCTGGGCTGCGATTGTTCTGACCAACGGAAATCACGCTCGAGCCTCGTTCGAATTTAAGCAGCGATACGGCACCCCGATTTTCGCCCATCCTGATGCCGCCAGCGAATTGGAGATTGCAGTCGATGAATTTCTAAACGTATGCAGCCGGGTTGGCGGAAACATTGAACTGCTGGACTTGCAAGGAGCAGGCGCCGGCGAAGTTGCCCTGTATCATCCAGCCGGATCGATCCACTTCGGGGATGCAATTGTGAATCTCGAATCAACCGGTCTGGATTTTTTGCCCGAGAAATATTGCTCGAATCAGTCCCGTCTCAAAACGTCGCTGAAAGCGCTCGAGGGTCGTTGCGTGAAAATCATGACTTTCGCCCACGGATTGCCAATTGTTAGCGGAACGCAGTCACGGTTCGATGCGTTGATTCAGCGCGCCAAGTGACCTCGCGTGGCGGTAACGACGCCCAGAAACTCCGACGATCGAGGCCATCAAATGGCTGAACGCGGCCTTTCAAAACAGCTATGCCGTGAGCTGCGGCACTTCCATGAAAACGTAGCATAGCATGTGAAGGATGTGCATTTGCACGTCTTCGACCCGTCCGTAATGCGTGTCTTCGGTGACCAACACGTGTTTGCAGATGTCCGCAAGCCTGCCCCGCTTTCCACCCACCAGCGCTGCCGTTGTAAGGCCGTGTCCTTTGGCCCATTCTGCAGCCTTCACAAGGTTCGGGGAATTTCCACTCACGCTAATTGCGATGAGCAGGTCTCCCGGTCTGGCATAATTTTCAAGCTGTCTCACATACACATCCTCGTAGGCGTAGTCATTGCCCAGTGCGGTAATCCAGGAAATGTTGTCGGTTAAAGACAGTACACGGAACCGTTTGCCGAGTTTGTCTGAGGAGCCTTTGCCAAGGTCTGTCGCGAAATGCGACGCATTCGATGCGCTGCCGCCGTTGCCGATCGCAAAAACTTGCTGACCGCTTTTCCATACATCACGCAGCACATGAATGAGCGACTCGAGTTCAGGTGTGGAGATCGAGTCGAGCGCTTTGTGCTGGGAAGCGATGTAATTCTGAATCCAAGTTTGCATGAGGTGTGGGCGTTAGGGTGAAGGATGATTTACGTTGGAGTTTGTTGAAAGTGTTTTTACCGCCCTCGAGGGTTGTCTGATTTGCGGGTGTTTCAAGGGTTGCTGTGTGCGAGAGGGTTTGGCGACTACCGCGTTTGATTGTAACGCTGCGCCGCCACAGCGAGCGCGCCCACCAGAACGGCGTCTTCCATTAGTGCTGCCAAACGAATTGGTGGCGGGGGCAAAAACGCATCCATGACCCATGTCGCAAGGGCCGCCTCGACTCGCTCCCGTAGCGGCTCGCCAATGAGCGCGAGTCCACCTCCGAGAATGATTGTTTCCGGATGAAGCAAATGAACTGCATGCGAAAGCGCGTAGGCGAGGCTCCCTGCGGTCTCGTCCAAAATTGCCGCCGCCTCGATGTCACCCGCCTCCAGTGCAGGCTTCAGGAGCCGGGCCTGCCCCTCAGTGAGTCCTGATTCGCGAACGCGAATCGCTAGGCTGCCACTGGGGTTGCGCTCCGCTGCATCGCAAACCGCCCTGTCAACGCTCCAGCCAGAGCAAAAGTCTTCGGTAATGCGTCCAGTTCGCTCCAGTCGCAGATGCCCAAGCTCCATTTCTCCCGGAGGCGCCCCATGATAGATCGCACCGTTCACTACCAGACCACCGCCGACTCCACTCCCCGCATTCATCCACAGAACCGGATCACAACACACCCCTGCACCATGCATCGCCTCCCCCAACGCCGCGGTGTTTGCGTCGTTTTCGACAAACACTGGCAAGCCCGTGGTTTCGTGAAGCCACGCTCCCAGAGGAAACCCGCTCCAACCCGGAATATGATATGACTTTGCGACCTGTCCCGTACGCCAGTGCACGGGACCTCCGTACCCAACTCCAATGGCGCACACTTGATCAGCGCTGATCAACTGCGGGATCGCTTCCGCTATTTTTTCACAAATGCCCTCGGCGCCCCGTGCTCGGTCTACTTGGAATCTTCGCCTCGCGAGGATGATCCCCGCCGAAGTCCCGACAACCAACTGAAGCTTTGTTCCGCCAATTTCGATGCCAACAAAACGCATGTCACCTGCCTCCTCGCCTGCCCGGACGGCCTTCGAGTCTGACGTTTCGGTTGAACCGGATTGTTCCGAGGCTGGCATGTCCTCCTATGCTACCCAGAAATCGCCAGTTGCAAGCGACAGCTTTGGTGTGAAATGCGACAGGGCCGATTAGTGACCGATCTTTTGCAGAATCTCGGCCTTGTCCGCCTTGGCTGTGATCACGGCGCTGCAACGGTCTTTGGCAACGTCAACGTCCTTCAAACCGTGCCCAGTCACCGTGCACACAATCCTGGACCCATCCGGGATCTGAGCAGCGTCGTATGCGCGCCCCGAGGAGGAGTCGAGCATTTTGAAAAGTCCGGCGATGCTGGCCGCACTCGCCGGTTCCACAAAAATCCCCTCATTCGACGCCAACCACATTTGGCCCGCGAAAATCTCCTCGTCGGTGACAATGTCGATTGCTCCCGCGCTCGAACGAATTGCGCGATTCGCCTTGTCCCAGCTCGCCGGGTTTCCAATGCGGATCGCAGTGGCGTACGTCTCTGGCTTTTCAATGACCTTGTTGTAAAAGATCGGAGCAGCGCCTGCTGCCTGAAACCCGAGCATCACCGGATTTTTAGTGGATCGTCCGATCCCCAAAAACTCCTCGTACCCCATCCAATACGCACTGATGTTCCCGGCGTTTCCCACCGGCAAAATATGATAATCCGGCGCATCACCAAGTTCTTCGATGATCTCAAAGCTTGCAGTTTTTTGTCCCTCAAGCCTGTCTGGATTGACCGAATTCACAACGGCGATCGGCTCAGTTTCACCAATCTCACGTACAAGCCTCAGCGCGTCATCGAAGTTACCCTCGATTGCCACAACCTTTGAGCCGTACACGAAGGCTTGGGCAAGTTTTCCGAATGAAATTTTCCCCGCCGGCAGAAGCACAATAGACGAAATACTAGCCCTCGCCGCATAAGCCGCAGCAGCCGCGCTCGTGTTTCCGGTTGAGGCACAGATGACCGCTCTCGCTCCGCGCTCAACGGCCTTGGAAATCGCCAGCGTCATCCCCCGATCCTTGAATGAACCCGTGGGGTTAAGACCCTCGTACTTGATGAAAACCTGACAGTCCCGCCCTACTTTTTCGCTGAGCTTCGGTGAATGAATCAACGGGGTGGAACCTTCGTTGAGTGAAATCACAGGCGTGGATTCGCTGACCGGAAGGTATTTGCGGTAACGCGCGATGACACCGTGGTCGTGGAGTGATTTGAAGCTCATGCGAAGTGTTCTACGCGAATCATCCTTGGCTGCTTGCGAACACAATCCAAGGCGCTGATTCGTTGAAGTGCTTCCGTGATTTGCGCATTGGTTGCCGTGTGAATCATCATCACCAGGGGCACCGTCGAACTGTCGTCCTCAGACTCGGGCTGCAGAATCGAGGAGATCCCAATATTCAGTCCGCCCAGAATGCCGGATATCTGCGCAATCACACCCGGCTTGTCTGCCACACAAAGTTGCACGTAATATTCGGAAAGCGTCTCGCCAATCGGTTTCGGCGACCCGTACAAGCCGTGCGGCATGAACCCGAGATTACGCCGGGGCCGGAGGATCGCGTCTGCGGCCTCCGCGATATCACTCAAAATGGAACTCGTCGTAGGATCCTGTCCCGCACCCCTGCCGTAAAAGAGCGTTTCCCCCACCACATCCCCGCGCACCGCGACCGCGTTGTACACGCCGTTCACCGAGGCAAGCACGTGCGAATCCGGCACCAGCGTGGGATGGACGCGCACTTCAATATCCGCGCCCGCCGTGTCCGCTGCAGCTTTGATGATTCCCAGCAATTTGATCTTGTATCCCAGTTGACCGGCAAAGCGGATATCCGCCGCAGTCAATGACTCGATTCCTTCGACGAAAATCCTGTCGGCTGGCACCCAGAAACCGTAAGCCAGCGAGGCGAGAATAATCGCCTTGTGCGCCGCATCCCATCCATTCACGTCGAACGAGGGGTCGGGCTCCGCGTAGCCCGCAGCCTGCGCCTCGGCAAGCGCCTCCTGAAAACTCAGCCCCGCTTCACTCATCCGTGTGAGGATGTAATTTGAAGTCCCGTTAATGATCCCATGAATGGATACGATATGATTCCCAATCAGAGCCTCACGCAGGCACTTGATTATGGGAATTCCTCCGCCAACCGCCGCCTCGTAAAATACAGGAACGCAATGCTTGGTAGCCGCCTCAAAGATTTGTTTCCCGAATTCGGCCAACAGCGCCTTGTTTGCAGTCACCACGATCTTTCCATGCTCGATCGCGGAAAGGATCAGTTGAAGGCTCTCCTCCTTACGGCCCATTACCTCTACGATAATGTGAATCGAGGAATCCTCGACCAGATCCTGAAAACGGTCCGTGAGCAGCTCTTTGGGAACACCCTCCTCCGCGCGTTTGACCGGGTTGCGCACAGCGATCTTACGCACCTCCACGTCCAGCCCCACCCGCTCCCTTAAAAGGGTGCGGTTTCTAATCAGGTGTTTATAGACGCCTGCGCCAACGTTTCCAAGGCCGGCTAATCCTATTCCAACGGGGTTTTCCATGAGGTGGGAGCAAACGGGAAGTATGCTGCACCATCAAAGCTCGGCGCAAGGCCATTTGCACATCCACCCTGAGGCCAACCAGAGGAACCTATGAGTTTGCTACTGTTACGGGCCTCAGTGATTGAACCCTCTCACGAGGCGTCTTCTCACTTAACGACCGTTGAGATGAAGGCGGCGGAAAAGCGGATGAGTCACTGGAGTCAAGACCACTGCAGCCGTGATGATGAAAATCAGACCGTCATACATGGTGTACAGACTCGCAAAAATCTTGCCCTCATCCGAGTGCCGGGGGTCAACCGAACCCGTTCTTCCAAAGAGGCGAAACACAGAACGCCACCGCCCTGCGAGCCGCAACGGACTTTACCAATTCTCCCGTTGCAACAGCGAAAACTCTTGCTCACCAACCTGCAGCCGATTGTCTCGGACTCGAAAGCCAAAAGCGCAGGGCCCCTCGTAGGCTGACAGTTATCAATTTCATCGAGAGATCGTGGCGTCGATGCTGGAGAGCGAGCTCCGATAAAATTCCCAGTTTACCTCACCCAGACCTTTGAACAGGGCCAGCGTGTCGTGGCCCGCATCGGGCACGACCGTGAAGGTGTGGGCGATGTTCAGCTTCTTGAGATGTTCGGAGTAGGCGCGATTGAGCGGCCCCGTGTTATCCCGTGCGCCAACCACCATCCGCACGCGCACTCTGCCCCGGACTACGTCGGCCTGCTGTTGCGCGACGGTGATGGGATTTTGCGAGCGGTAGTAATCAAGGTCGCCGCCGAACGTACTCTTAAAGATGCGCTCGCGTTCAGCGGGATTGCCAGTGGCGCGCGGCCCCGCGAAATCCAAATCCAGAGGCCCGCCCGCGATGATGGAAACTGCACCAAAGAGATGCGGATATTTGAATCCCAACCTTGCCGCTCCATAGCCACCCATGCTGAATCCTTCGATGATTCGCGCCTCGCGCTTCGCTAGTGTCCGAAAAGTCGCGTCAATGTGTGGAAGCAGTTCAGTGATGACGATCGTCTCCATCGGCACCCCACCGTCATTCGAGTCACACCACATGCTCGACGCAAGTCCATTGGGAAACACCACGAGCATCGGCGGAATTTTACCCCCGCGGATCGCGGCATCAAACCACGCGGACAATGGCGCGATGCCCGCGAGTCGACCGCCAGTGCCGTGCAACCAGTAAAGCACCGGGAAACGCCGCTCGTTCTCGGCAGCGTAAGCTTCCGGCATAAAAATATGAAAACTTACGGACGTCTTTGCCACCGTGCTTTCAAACGTGCGGAACTGCACCTGCGGCGCACGAACAGGCGGGGTCACCCAATCCAACCGCCTCCCGCTGTCCC
>JBILLC010000502.1:0-2570 GCA_044376275.1 Chthoniobacteraceae bacterium
CTCAATGGCGCTGGCAAGACGACCTCGAGTGGAAAGCTGGCGCTATGGCTTAAGAAGCAGGGATGGCATCCGCTTCTGGTGGCCTGCGATTTGTACCGTCCGGCGGCGGTGGAGCAGTTGGGCACTCTGGCGCGTCAGGTGGGGGTTCCCGCGTATCTGCCGCCGGCTGGCAGCACGGATGTTGTCGGCGAGGCGGAGCGCGCCATCGAGTGGGCGAAAACGCAGCCCGGAAATCTGACAATTTTTGACACGGCCGGCCGTCAGGAGGTCGATGAGGTGCTACTGGAGGAGCTCCGGCGGTTGAAGGAGTTGATCAAGCCGCAGGAGGTTTTGCTGGTGGTGGACGCGGCCACCGGGCAGCAGGCGGTGAGTGTGGCCCGCCGTTTTCACGAGGTCGTCTCCATCACCGGGGTGATCATGACGAAGCTGGATGGGGATGCGCGGGGCGGGGCAGCTTTGTCGATGCGGGAGGTTGTGCAGCGTCCAATCAAGTTCTCTGGGACGGGTGAAAAGTTGGAGCAGTTCGAGAGCTTCCATCCGGATCGTTTGGCAGGCCGGATTCTGGGGATGGGTGATATCGTGAGCCTCGTGGAGAGGGCGGCTGACGCGATTGACGAGAAGGATGCGAAGCGGATGGAGGAGCGGTTCCGGCGCGCGGAGTTTGATTTCACGGATTTTTTGGAGCAGTTCAAGATGCTCAGGCGGCTGGGTCCCTTGGAGAATATCCTTGCCATGATTCCCGGCATGGATAAGTTGAAGGACTTTTCCGTTGACGAAAAGCAACTGAAGCGAACGGAGGCGATCGTGCTATCGATGACGCCCCGGGAGCGGAGTTGTCCTGATATTCTGAATGCGCGCCGCCGCCAGCGGATTGCGAAAGGGAGCGGGGTTTCGGTGACGGACGTGAATGACCTTGTGAATCGTTTTGGAATGATGCGCAAGATGATGAAGAATATGGGGCAGTTTAAAAAAATGCTCACCCGGGGCCAAAGAGGCGCAGTTCGCTAGGACCGCCTTGGTTTTAGGGATGGCAATCCTTCCCCGATTCACGCTATGTTGGGTGTCAGCAATATTTAACGAAGTTCAGCAGAAACAATCAAACTATGTCCGTCTCAATCCGCCTCCGCCGCGAAGGAACAACCAACAGCCCGTATTACAAAATCGTCGTGGCAGATTCACGCAGTCCTCGCGACGGCAAGTTTATTGAAATCATTGGTAACTACGATCCAAAGAAGGCTACGCAGAACGCGAACATCGACTTGAGTCGTGTTGATTACTGGATCAGCAAGGGTGCGCAACCCTCTGAGACGGTTGGCAGCATCATTAATCGTTCGAGGAAAGCTGCTGCGGTTGCGTAACCCAAAGGGGATTGGTTCGGACTCGTTCGGACTCGTTCGGACTTTCGGGGGGCTCATTTACGGCCGCGTGCATCTGATAAAGATTCCAACGCGGATAGCTAGCACCACGTGAGTTGAGTGCAAATTTTCATGCAATCGTTTTTGGAATTTGTAGTCCGGCACTTGGTGGATCATCCCTCCGAGGTGACCGTCTTGAAAGTCCCGCTGGGTGATGCTTCGGGCTCTGTATCGCGCTACGAGTTGCGGGTTGCCCAAGGGGATGTGGGCAAAGTGGTGGGCAAGCATGGCCAGACAATCGAGGCAATCCGCTCATTGGCGACGGCCTCCGCAGGGCGGTACTCCCAAAGGGTGCAGATTGAGATCGTAGAGGACGGCCCGCAGAGCGCATCTGCAAGCGAATTGGAAAGCGAATTGGAAAGCGAATCGAACGGGACGTCACTGGATCGTGATGCCGATCCGAATAGTTGATCAAAATTCGTCCGATTTACGCAGATTAGTCAGCATCTCCGAAGGGACCGTGGGGGTGTGGTTCGGCTACTGAGCTGAGTTTGCGGTAAACAAATTTGGTCGCGATAGTGCCTTCTTTGCTGATGGCTCTTGCAACATGAACCTCGGAAGCTTTCAGGGTGATCAGGCTTTCGATCAACAGGGCGGTGCCCAGCCCTCGGCTGCGGTATTCGGGAAGAACGCAAGGACCGGATATAAAGTGAAAAGCAGCATCAGGATCTGTGCAAAGACAAGAGGCGGCGATGATGCGACTTCCGTGCATTAAAGAAATAGCCGCATTTATTTGCGATCGAAATGCTTGCTGGATGCGCTCGTGGAGAGGGGCGGCGATTTTTGAAAAACTCCCGCTCCACTGCTGCTCAAATTTAAATGCGCGGTCTACTAGGTCATGGATTTCCTGCTCGTGATCGCGGGTAGCAGATTTCAGCAAATGCCCGGGCGGAAGGACGGGAGGTAGCGCGTCGAGTTGACTGAGGTTCCAGCTGAACAATGTCCAAGAGTCGCGTATCATTTACATCCTTCATTAATGCAGGAATTTTTAAGAATGCGAGTTTGCATTGTATTTCTCGAGTTTCAAACCAGGGGTGGGTGGTTGTTTAAGACGAAGTGTCTGGGTTTTATGCAATAGCCATCGTTTTTTCGGCTGGCGTTGTTGAAGTGACGTTGGTTGGGTATTGAGGTGAGATTTCCCCCCTTCCATACGTT
>JBILLC010000179.1:0-5317 GCA_044376275.1 Chthoniobacteraceae bacterium
GTCCGATCAGCACTTGAGCGCGCATAGCCTCCGGGCACACCTCCATCATCGGCAAAAATCCATGCGTGGCCGCGCAAGTGATGATTTCCAGAATCCCCGCCTCGGCAAACTGGTTAAAGGCGCCAACGATATCGCGTTTCCATCGATTTTGCCACGCATCTCGGCATGCTTCGAGTCGCCGCACATAAAAGCCGTTCAACCCGCTGATCTCCGCACCCAAATGACGCGTGCATTCCTGCTCCTGGCGCGCCAGTTCAATCAAACGATCCAAGTGCGCGTCATAACGCCCAATCAATAGAGCATCCCTCAGCATGTGGCATAGGGGCGGCGTCAAAGTGAGGCTCAAGCAGGCATCCACACCATCGCGAAGCAATCCCTCGAGCATCGCCAGAAGCGGCAAGTACGTTTCAGTAATCGCCTCGTAGAGCCAGTCCTCCTCCAAAAAAGGATCGTGCTCGGGATGCCGCACGAACGGAAGGTGTGCATGCAAGACCAGGGCCAGATAGCCGTTATCGTGCATGGCTATCGAACAAAAGCGGTTTGCATTGTGTGGTGGGGCATCGCGTCAGATCGCCAAAACATGCTCCTCAGGCCGCACCGGAATTCCCTTCGCCGCCAAGTGTTTTTTGACATCCGCGACCGTGTACTGGCCGAAATGGAACACGCTCGCAGCAAGAACCGCATCCGCTTTGCCTAAAGAGAGCACCTCGGACATGTGCTCCAAACTCCCCGCGCCGCCGCTCGCAACCACGGGCACACCCACCTGCTCGCTGACACGACGGGTAACTTCGCAATCATAACCCGCCTTAGTGCCGTCCGCATCGATTGAATTCAAAACAATCTCCCCGGCGCCCGCCTTCCAACCGCGCACCGCCCATTCAATGGCATCCATTCCCGTCGCTTTGCGGCCGCCATGCGAATGAACCTCCCACTTCTGGGGACCCACTTTTTTGGCATCGATTGAAAGCACGATACACTGCGATCCAAACTTTATCGCCCCCGCGGTAATGAGCGCGGGATCGGCAAGTGCGCTTGAATTAATACTGATTTTATCTGCGCCAGCGTGAAGCATCACGCGCATATCCTCCACCGAACGGATTCCGCCCCCTACCGTGAGGGGCATAAAGCAGCAGGCAGCCGTACGTTCGATCACATCAATCATGGATGCCCGCCCGTGGGCGCTTGCGGTGATGTCAAAAAAAACCATCTCGTCCGCTCCCTGTGCGTTGTAACGCACCGCCAGCTCCACAGGATCCCCTACGTTACGCAGCCCGCCCTCTTCCGCTCGGCCGAATTGAACCCCGCGAGTGACTTTGCCGTCGTGGACATCTAAACAGGGAATGACGCGCTTCGTTAGCATTTGAGGATAAAAAAGAATCTGACGAGAGAAGCTGAAAGATACGGCGAGAGGAAGCCTAGAGCGATTAAAACTCGGGCGTTCGCCGAGGAACTAAGGAGATCGCGTGGCGAAATGAAACGTGGCATGCGGCCCGCACAATTCCCCGGATGCGAATGGCACCAAACAAATCGCATCTCAAAACCGAAACGGGTTGCCATTGGTAGGGCCAAGGCGTAAACCCAACGCGAATCTGGGTATTGAAATCTTATGGACAACCCTTCCAACGCGCCGACGACCGTTCCCCCTAGAACGCAGGCCGCTCCAAGGGGCGGGAAGTTAAAAGTGAAGAAAGACCCGATTTTGGGAGGCCCCTCGGGCACCCCAGTTGCCCTCGGGTCTGAACCGCTGGCATCATCGCGCTCACAAACACCGCTCGACTCTCAAACAAGTTCGACAAATCTGGCGCACCCTGCCGCAACCGGAACCAACGGTCGCCATGCCTCGGAGGAGAGTGGTCCCCCGCAGACCGAAAACTTTGGCCCTCTGCCGGAGAGCTACCACCACGACACACTCTTTCTAGTCGCACGCGATCCGCGCTGGCTGTTTTCCTACTGGGATTTTGACTGGTCTCGGATCCCCGCCTCAGCAATGCGCGACGGACGGCAAGCTTACTTTCTTCGCGTACTAAAACGCTCGGGCTTGGCAGAATCGATTGTCGAGATTCATCCCAGCGCCCGAAACTGGTATTTGCCAGTCCACCACGGCAACACCCATTACCGGGCCGAACTGGGGTACTTCGACCCTCGCGGGGGTTGGTGCTGCCTGATTCGCTCCACAGAAGCATGTACACCGGCGGATGCACTCGCAGAAGACCTGCACCCGCAGGAGTTCGCAACCGTACCACAGGGGTTGACTTTCGAGCAGCTTAGCGAATTGGTTCAACAACACATGAGCGAGGGCGAAAGCCTGCTCGGTGCCATCGCGCGCATCACGGGTGATGGAAAAATTGCGATGCAATCCGGGCAACGTCCAACTTGGACAGAGGAGCAAAAGCGCTTGCTGGCCATGTTGCTCGGCGAATCTTTAATCAACGTGATTGGGCTGGGCTCCGAAGAAATCGACAGGCTGCTACGCAAGGCGCTCGCACAGAAACTTCACAGTGAAGTTTCAAGCGGAATCGGAGCGGCATTTGGTCCGATGACGTCGAGCCTCTCAAGCCCGTTCGGAGCGAGTTGGAGCTCGCAACCTTTTGGCCTTGCGAAGGAGCGCGGCTTTTTCATGAACCTTAACGCCGAGATCATCTTCTACGGAGGAACCGATCCCGCAGCGACCGTCACCGTGAATGGCCAGCCAATCACCCTCCAAAGCGACGGGTCTTTCCGGTTCCATTTCACCCTTCCGGACGGAGATTTTGAGATTCCAATCGTGGCCACATCCCCCGATGGACTCGAACAGCGCTCAGGCACGCTAAGCTTTCAACGCAAGACCTCAAGGGTTGGACAAGTGGAGCCTACCGCGCAACCGCAACATCTGGAGCCGCTCATCGGAAGAAAATTTGCGTAAGCAAACCGAGGTTCGGCATGACAGCGGCACCGCCAGTTTTCGGGTTTAACCCGAGGCTGGCGGTTTTTTCTACGCTCTCTGAACCTTCCATTCACCGGGCGGCCGCGATGAAGGAAGGCTTTGATGTCAAGAACTCAGCCGAGAAGTTCCCGGCGCAACTCTTCAGGAATGGACACAGCCTCCAAACGCCCAGAGGCGGGATCAACTCGGGAATGGACAGCGATCACAACCCCGCAGGCGGCGTCCGATGAGGCACCTGCCCTCCTGATCCTAAACCCGTAGCGGACGGACCGGCTGCGCACTTCATCCACCCGCAAGATGACCTCGACCGCATCCTCAAAACGGAGCGGCTGAAAATACTCGCACTCCACCTTCACCCGAGGCCAGCCAACAACGCCGTCGCCATCCCGGGCATGCACTGAATAGCCGATGGATCGAAGAAACGCGTGTTCCGCCGATTCCATCCATCTCAAGAAGTTTGAGAAGTGGACAATTCCAGCCATATCCGTCTCAGAGAACTCGACTGTGCGATGTTGGGTGAATTCAGCTGCCATAACAACGCACCTAACCTCTCGGATCGTAATTGGCCAGCGCGCATCGAAGGAAACGAGCGAATCGATGTGCAGTGGAGAAGCCCCCGGCTTGAAAGACGTCTGGATTCGAAAAAAATATGACTTCCGGATGCTTTCGGCTCAATATCTGCTACATTGTAGTATCGGGCGCCATGAACGGAGGATTTACATTCAACCATCGGGAAGATCACGGGCCGTGGTTCGTGGTGGGCGGACACCCGGTTTATGCGCCGGCTGCCCTGGTTGGGCTTGGGATCCTGTCCATGCTTGCGACGACGCTGGCGCTGGCGTTCAACCAAGGCTGGGGCGACACGCTGAAGTTCTCAAGCGAAGCTGTTCTCTCGCGCGGTGAAGTTTGGCGCGCGGCGAGCTACGCCCTGTGGAACCCGCCTTCAATTGGATTTGCGCTGGAGATGCTGATGCTCTGGTGGTTTGGCCGTGAGCTGGAGGGGTATTTCGGAAGGCGCGCATTTTTGAAGCTGTACGGGGGTGCGCTTCTGGTGCCACCAGTGACGGCGCTGCTGTTTGCGCCGATCATGCACACCCAGTGGATCGGCCTACCGAGCAGCTTCACGCTGTTTGTGGCTTACGCCACGATGTCACCGAGCGTTTCGCTGCTGTTCGGTGTTTCAGCGAAGTGGACTGCGCTGATCTTCTTAGGCATCCAGACTCTTTCGTACGCAGCGGCTCACGACTGGGGGCACTTGGGAATTTCGCTCGCCAGCGCAGCTTTCGCCTTCGGTTTTGTGAGACACGAACAAGGCATATGGGAGCTACCGAGGATTCGAGTTCCGCGCCGACAACCCCAGCTGCGGGTGCTTGAAAAAGTGGCCCACTCAGAACCCGCCGCCACAAGCAAAGCCTCTCCGCCAAGCCCGCAAGCGACCCAGACAGGAAAAATCCCGCCGCGCGTTGGCAACCCCCGAACGGAATCGCCTGCGATGACCGCTATTGATCCGCTGCTGGAAAAAATTGGGCGCTCCGGGCTCTCGAGTCTGACCGCGGAGGAGAAGCAGCGCTTACAGGAAGCCCGTGAGGCTCTGCTCAAGGAAGGACGGTCGCGCTAAGGAGGCGAACCAACCGGCCTCACACGAGCCATTTCAGGCGGCTAGTTCGGACGGCGAGTGCGGGCCGCGCTAACCGTGCCGGTTCGTCGCACCCGAAGCCCAGGCAAGCTACTAATGCGGGCCGTCTTCTGTCCGAAAACCACTTGATAAATGCCTGCGGCGCCCGCAGCGGGTCTCGCAGAAGCGAATCACCCCGCTTCGCGTCGAGGAGCCAACACTCGCAATTGCTCGCTACCTGTCCGCAATCAGACTGCGGTTTCTCCAGAGATAACTAAGCCCGCTCCATACGGTTAACGTCAGGGCTACGCCCATTACACCACCACCAATCTTACTCCAAAGCCCAGGCCCGCCCGGTAGAGCAGGAAACCAACCCGCAGCGGCCCACTCGGTGAAACTCAGAACCAGAAAGTAATAAAGAACTGCAATGATCTGCCAGATGGTCTTGTGCTTTCCCCACCGATCCGCGGGCAGCACAACGCCCTTCGATACCGCGATCTGACGGAGGCCGGTGATGAGAAACTCGCGGCTGATGATGAGAATGGAAACCCAGGAGGGGAGGGCGGGATGCTGGTTGAACTGGATGACTGAAAGGCAAATTAAAGCAGTTGCCATCAGGATCTTATCAACCAGAGGATCCATCAGCGAACCGAAGTCTGTCACCAAGTTGTAGCGGCGGGCGATGGCACCGTCAGCGTAATCGGTGATGCTCGCCGCAGCGAACAGGAGCAGGCCCGCCGTGCAGCGGTAGCTCCAATCCGCCTCAAGGACGGCAGCAA
>JBILLC010000088.1:0-6971 GCA_044376275.1 Chthoniobacteraceae bacterium
GACCTCCACTCCGAGTTCCTCGAGAACCTCGCGGACCGCCGTCTGGTCGTAGTCTTGTCCGGAATCGACGTGACCGGCAGCACTGGAGTCCCATCGCAGAGGGCACACGTCCTTCCAGCGTGACCTGCGCTGGAGAAATATTTCGTGCCTCTCGTTGAACACAAAAACGTGGACTGCACGGTGGAGGAGGTTGTTGCGGTGGACCTCATGCCGTGAGCGCTGGCCAACAACCCTGTCATGCTCGTCTACGACATCAAAGATTTCGCCGTGTACATCCTGGGCGCCCTCCTGTGAGGAGCGACTCAATCCATCCTCCGACCATGCTGCAAGCTGGCACCACTGCGCGATCGACAGGTTTTCTGCCCTGACATTCTGCGGGATCATTAGCGAGTCGAATGCGGTGCGCCATGAACCGAAGGCGCTGGAAATTAGATTTCCCAGCTGTTTCCGCCTCTGCGAGAAGCCAAGTTTTACGAGTTCGCTAAAACGCGAAGCATCGCACTCGGGCATTTCACCTGGCGCTCTCCGGGTGAGGGCGACCACTGCTGAATCCACTTTTGGGACTGGTGAAAAGACGCTGGGTGGCAGTGTTCTAAGGAGCTGAACCTTCCAGTTTTTCCCAATCAAAACTGTTGGTGCGCCGTAGGCCTTTGTTGAGTCCGGGGCGGCCAGACGCTCAGCGAGTTCACGCTGCAGAGTGAAAATCAGCTTTGAGACCGGCGCAGTGTTTGTGGTGAAGTTAAAAAGGATCTGGCTGGAAACATAATACGGCAGGTTTCCAAACACTTTTACCGGTCCGTGTTTGTGAAGATCGCGGACATCGAATCGCGAGGCATCACCGTGGATGATGGTTAGATTTGGGAAGCGTTTGCGTAGGAAGTCGATGAGGCGGTCATCCTTTTCAATGAGGATCCCGTTCTCAGATTGCTGCAAGGCAAAGTCTGTGAGCGATCCAAGGCCCGGACCAATCTCCAGCCAGCGCTCTCCGTGTTCGATGCTGAGTTGGGCGACGGTCCATTCCGCAAGGTTGCGGTCATGAAGAAAGTTTTGTCCCAGACTCTTGGTCGGAGGAGCGTCTAGATCTCGCAGCGTCGACTGAATTTCAGACAGTTTCAAGGGTGGGCATCTTACGTTTTAGAGCAGCCAAAGAATCGCGGTTCCGAGAACGATGCGGTAAACACCGAAGCTTGCGAATGAATGGTTTTGCACGAATCCGAGCAACCATTTCACGGAGACAAATGAGACGACTGCCGCCACCGAGGTTGCGAGTGCCAGCAAACCCCAGTCCTCCTGCGCGCCGCTTTTGAGAGCTTTCAAGGTTTTTACTCCGGCGGCGGCCAGCAGCGTTGGAATACCCACAAGAAACGAAAACTCAGTCGCGGTCGTGCGTGAAGTGCCGGCGAGCATCGCAGCGATGATAGTGGTGCCGGATCGTGAGGAGCCTGGAAAAACCGCAGCCACCAGCTGCGCAAGGCCGACTAGGAAAGCCGTTGGCTTCGAGCATTGGTTGTCGAGAACTCGCGAGCGAAGGATTCTTTCCGCGATTAAGAACAGCAATCCTCCAATAATCAGCGCAATGGCGACCGGCTTGGGGTTTTCCGGAAGTTTGAATCGCAGTTTTTCAAGTGCCACCCCTCCTGCGGCTGTGACCAGAAAAGCGATTGAGATGAGGGCCAGCAGCGACCGGCCTTCCGTTGACCGCCAGTTTCTGAGCTGTGAGAGCCGTTTGCTGAAAAGCGGGAGCACGGCGAGCACCGCTCCCGACTGGATCACCACATTAAAGAGATCACTCTGCCGTGGCAGCCAATTTTGGGCGAGAATGAGGTGGCCTGTGGAGGAAACTGGGATGAATTCCGTGAGCCCCTCAATGAGCCCGAGGATGACCGCTGATAGCCAATTCGGAAGCACGTTGGTGCGGTGTGATTAAGCGCTTAATTGAACGAGACAAGGTCGTGCCGCATGAGGTTTGCAGCGGCATCCCGACGTCGGCCAATTACACCGCAGCCTCGCCACGCTCTTCAGTGCGTATCCGGACAACGTCTTCAATCGGCAAAACGAACACTTTGCCGTCTCCAATTTTTCCAGTCTTTGCCGACTTGATGATGATTTGAGTGACCTTTTCCACCTGAGCATCCGTCACGACGATCTCAATCTTCATTTTTGGAAGAAAATCCACGGTGTACTCGCTTCCGCGGTAAATTTCCGTATGCCCCTTCTGACGGCCGAATCCCTTCACTTCAGTGAGGGTCATGCCTTCGATGCCCGCTTCGCCGAGGGCCTCTTTGACGTCTTCAATTTTGAAGGGCTTGATGATTGCTTCTATTTTCTTCATTGCGTTTGCTTAAGTCTAGTAGGTGCTTTGAGGTAGGGCAAGAGCGCTCTGGTTGGGGAAAGCCCGCAGAAGCCTTGGTTTTTTCGGCGGATCGCCTCGGGTTTGAGAAGCCCGCACGAAGTTTCTTACATGACACCCCTGGATGGAGGTTCGACCTTCATGAAGAAGCGGCCTTTTCTTGATTTCAGCTGGATTGGCGCCCTGAAAACTTTCGAGAGCGACTTTGTTCGGAGCGTTTTGTGAATGGGCCCCGCCTCGTAGGCTTTGCCCTCTTTCATCAGCAGCGCGTGCGTGAAACTCGGCGTGATTTCCTCCACATGGTGCGTCACCAGCACCACCGATGGATGATGCGGTCGCTTGCTCTCGGGGTGGATGAGTCGCTCGAGGAAGGCTAGGAATGATTCGCGCGCCACCGGATCAAGGCCGGCGCATGGCTCGTCGAGAATCAGGATTGCAGGCTTTGAGATGAGGGCTCTGGCGATCAAAACGCGCTGTTTTTCGCCCTGACTGAGCACCTCCCAAGGACGGTCCTCCAGTCCTTTGAGCTCCACCCGCCTCAGCCAGATGTGGGCCTCTTCCAAGTCTGCTCTGGAGGGCTTGTCCCAGAGTCCGATGCCTGAATTGTGGCCGGTGAGCACGGTGTGAGCCGTTGGTTCTTCCGGCGGCACCATCGCGCTCACAATCGAGGATACCACGCCCAGGTGAGTTCGCACCTCTCTCCAGTCGGCTTCGCCAAAAGTTTGTCCCAGAACCGTGCAGTCACCCTCGGTTGGCGTCAGGTAGCCGGCGAGTGCGGAGAGCAGAGAGGATTTGCCCGATCCGTTGGGTCCGAGGATCGCCCAATGTTCGTCTTCACCGATGGACCAGCTCAGTTTTTTGAGAATCCTATTTCCATTCCGAACAACTGTCAGATTGCGGATCTCAAGGATGGATTTTGATGAATTTGAGCTCATTGCACCGCATTCAATCGCGCAGAATCGGGATGAAAGCAATCCCAGTCCGGCTGGGAGGGTGTAAGTGCCTCAAAATGATGGCGCGGTGTAATACGCCTGAGGCAGGCGTTGACAGGCTTTTGGCTGGCCATAGATTGCCTAGGGTTCCGCGGTCTCGACCTTGTCGGGTTTGGATCCGGAGCGGCCTACGCGATGCGGAATAGCCGGGTTCTTTCCGGAGCCTCTTCATCCGAGCAAATGATCAGTAGCAAATCCCCAAACCACCCCAAACCACCTCAACCATCCCAAATCATGTCCGACAGCATCAGCCCAACAGCATCCAAAAACACCCTAGCCTCCGACGTGGAGATCAAAGGATCGATCAAGTTTCAAAACGATCTGACAATTGATGGGAAAGTGGAGGGTGAAATATCCAGTCAGGGAACGCTGACGGTCGGTGAAAACGCCGAGATCCGCGGTGAAATCAAAACCAAGAGCGTGACCGTGCTTGGGAAAGTGCATGGCAACATCACCGTCGAGGAGCGCTGTGAATTGCGCAGCCATGCAGTTTTGCAGGGTGACCTTAAAGCTTCGAGGCTGGTCATCGAAGACGGGGCGACCTTTGTTGGTAAGTCGGAAGTCACGCCCAACCGCATTGCGATGAAGACTCCGGAGATTGTTCGCGCTCCAGAAAACCGTCCAGCGACAGGCCTCGGCGGCCCTCGCTAACCCTGCTCGGCCTCTGTGGCCAATACTCGCAAGCAACCGCCCGACAAAATCGGCGCTGACTGTCCCCAATGCGGATACAGTCAGCTCGAACCAGTCACGGCGAGGAGCACTTTCTGTCGCCAGTGCGGACAGCACTATTCGATTGAAAAGCTCCTCGCTAAAGAGGTGGCAAGCCTCAAGCCCCCGTCCTTCCTCGATAAACTTGGAAGGCTGGTGGCGCGTGAAAAAACACGCACCATCACCTGCTTCAGTTGCAGGCAACGGCACGAGGTTTCCACCCTGGCTGAATCGAGTCTATGCCCGACCTGCGGGTCTTACGTGGATATCCGGGATTTCCGGATCGCCGGTCCCTTTGCGCGCTCAATTCAGACGCAGGGACTCGTTCACCTTTCTCCAACAGCGGACGTCGCCAGTCCGCGGATCCTTTGCGGCTTTGCCCGCGTTGAAGGGCGTTTTCGCGGCAGGATCGTTTGTACCGAAGAGGCGAACGTGCGCATGGCGGGACATTACGAGGGGGAGGTTGATGCGGGAAAACTGATCATTCATTCGAAGGCAGATGTGGATTTTACCGCTCCGGTGCATGCCCGCGTGATGCTTATTGAGGGAAAAACGCGCGGCATCTTTGTATGCGATGGCCGCGTGACGATTGCTCGAAAGGGTTTTTTGGAAGGCACCATTTACGCGCGATCCATCAATGTGGAGAAGGGTGGTATTTTTTCTGGAAGCCTGAACATCGGGCAGGAGTTTCCGAAGGAATTGCAGAGACTCGATGAGCGCACGTGGTTTCCTGGCGGTGGATCCGGGTCGCAGGCTTTGCCGGCATCAGACTTCGGGGACTTCCCGCCTTCGGCTCGTGGCGGTGAATTCGACGGGGACGAGGAGGCGTTGCACCAACCCCAGATGGATTTGCAACCGCGAAGGCCGCGCCGTCGCGGCTGAACAAACCGCGCCGTCGCTGTGAGGCGGGCGGACCGCGCCGACGAAGGTAACGAGCGCGTTATTGGGACTTCGGCTCGGTTGGAGCGGGGGCGGGTGCGGGTGCGGGTGCCTTTTCCTGCTTCGAATCAGCTGCAGGCTCTATGCTTTTTCCTGGCGAGACCGTTGCCGGCGCAGGGCTTGTCTCTGGCGCCGGGGTTGGCGGCGCAAGTGCGGGCGGAGTTGAGCCCGAGGGTTGTTGTGGATTTGAGGGTACAAGCAGCTTCGGGTTGAGTTCGGGGTCAACGCTGGTCGCGGGCGAGATCAGTTCCTGACTTTCAAGAAGGGCTTCGTTGGCGAATGAGGAGCGAGGGAACTGTGATTGCAGGGTTTCGTATGCGGCCTTTGCTTCGTCCAGCTTGTTTTGGGCTTTGAGAATCCGTGCGATTCTCAGATGCGCAGCGGGAGCAGCAAAGCCCCGAGGGTCAAGCGATACCACACGGCGGTAGTGTTCCAGGGCCTCTTCCGTCTTTGACTGCTGCTCGAGCGTTGCAGCAATGCTCAGCTTCGCGGCGCCAGCAAGAGAGTGCTGCGGATAACGGGTCGCAAAATCCTGAAGCGTTTTGATCGACTCCTCAAATTTACCCTCCGTTCTTTGTTTGCCTGCCAGCAGTAGTGCGGCGTTTCCACCCAATGTTGACCCTTTGTGCGAGGCGATGAACGCGTTGAGCTCCTCTGCGGACTTCGCCGAGGCGAATGCCTCTGCGGCTGCGACCTCCTGTTGTTTCTCAATCCATGAGAACGCTCCGTATCCAACAAGAGCGGCGCTGAATAGGATTGAGACGGCGCGGATGGAAGATTTGTGACGGATCCAAAACTCGAGCAGATCGAAACTATCGTCGTGATGGATTGGGGGAGAGGTTTGTGGCGCCTGGGACATGGTGGATGGAATGGATCTGAGTTGGAAAACTAAACGCGTTCTATGCAGACGTACAGTCGTTTAGAGCAGGTTATTTCTGGAGTTTTTGGATCACTTGCTGGGTTTGCACGGTCTTCGCAATCGAGTTCTCCGCAAGATTCCCCCGCCACTGAGTTCCGGGGTATATCACGGAATTGCGGCCGATGAGCGAGCCGGGATTAATGACGGAGTTGCAGCCGATCTCCGCGCGGTCGCCGATCACCGCTCCGAATTTCCTTAAGCCTGTGGGAATGAAACCTCCATGGTCGTCCGAAACAAGAATTTCAGCATGGTCGAGCCGCACGTTTGAGAGCACGACGCCCGCCCCCAAGTGTGCACGGAAACCGAGGATCGAATCGCCCACATAGTTGAAATGGGGGGCCTGGACCTCGTCCAACAGTATGGAGTTTTTAAACTCACTGGAGTTCCCCAGTACGCACCCCGAGCCCACGATGACGTTTTCACGGATGTAGCAGCCATTTCGGATCTCGCATCCTTCTCCAATCCATGCGGGGCCCTTAATCATCGCACCTTGCTCAATCACCGTTCCCTGTCCGATGAAAACTGACCCACTGATGAATGGTTTTCCAATCAAACGCCCGTGGATTCCGGGTTTGAGGCGGAACTGCAAATAGCTGCTGATTTGCGAGAGGGCATCCCAAACATTTACGCTGTTTTCAAAGAGCCGCTGGTGTTCGGAATGTTGAAGATCGAGAAACGAAGCTGCGGGAAAAGATGAAGGCATTGGGATGGTTGAGGGAGGCGAGTGTTGCTGCGTGGCGCCCGTCCTTAACTAAGAACAGCGCTCGGGTGGGATCAAGAGTTTCGCGTCACTTGTTGACCCTGTTTGGTGTCTTTGAGTGACCAGCCCATCGAAAGAATTCTGTCGCGCAGTGTGTCTGAAAGGACCCAGTCGCGGGCTGCACGCGCGTTTTGCCGCTCTTCGAGGAGTTGTGCGATTTCCTTTGGAATATCAAAGTGAACCGCTTCGCAGGCAAGAATCGAGTTGATGACGCCAAAGTCTGCCAGGCATCTCGCGGCCTGCGCCGCGGAAAGCTCTTCCAGATCCATCATCCGGTTGGTGTCGCGAATCCAGTCAAAGAGG
>JBILLC010000089.1:0-6897 GCA_044376275.1 Chthoniobacteraceae bacterium
CTAGCCAATTTCCCCGACACGGCCAGCACCCACCGTTTTGCCACCCTCGCGGATAGCGAAACGCATGGTTTTCTCCATGGCGATCGGAGTGATCAGTTCGACAGAGACGCTGACGTTATCGCCGGGCATCACCATTTCAACGCCTTCGGGAAGGGTTACAGAACCCGTCACATCCGTGGTGCGGAAATAGAACTGGGGACGGTAATTGTTGAAGAAAGGGGTGTGTCGGCCGCCTTCATCCTTGGAGAGGACATACACCTCAGCCTTGAACTTTTTGTGCGCCTTCACCGAACCGGGCTTGGCCAGAACCTGACCGCGCTCGACGTCTTCCTTCTTGATGCCGCGCAGCAGCACTCCAACGTTGTCACCTGCGCGTGCCTCATCGAGAAGCTTGCGGAACATTTCGATGTCCGTGACGGTGGTCTTCACAGTGTCCTTGAGACCCACGATTTCAATTTCCTCCATCTTCTTGAGGATGCCGCGCTCGACGCGACCCGTTGCCACCGTTCCACGACCTTCAATGTTGAAGACGTCTTCAACAGGCATCAGGAAAGGCTGATCGACCGGCCGCTCAGGAAGCGGAATGTAGTCGTCAACGGCGTCCATTAGATCCGAGATGCACTTTGCAGCGGCAGAGGCGGGGTCACCGGATTCGAGCGCCGCTTTTGCGGAACCTTTGACGATTGGAATGGTGTCGCCGGGGAAATCGTAGGAGGAAAGCAGGTCGCGCACCTCCATTTCAACCAACTCGAGCAACTCGGGGTCATCCACCATGTCGCACTTGTTGAGGAACACAACGATAGAAGGCACACCCACCTGGCGCGCGAGAAGAATGTGCTCGCGAGTCTGGGGCATCGGGCCGTCTGCTGCGGAGCAGACGAGGATTGCACCGTCCATCTGAGCGGCGCCGGTGATCATGTTTTTCACATAATCAGCGTGGCCGGGGCAGTCTACGTGAGCGTAGTGACGCTTGTCGGTTTGATATTCGACGTGAGCAGTGTTGATGGTGATGCCACGCTCCTTTTCTTCGGGAGCTGCGTCGATCTCATCATACTTCTTCGCTTCCGCGTAGCCTTTCTTAGAAAGGATCGTGGTGATAGCAGCAGTGAGGGTGGTCTTTCCGTGGTCGACGTGGCCAATAGTGCCAACGTTGACGTGCGGTTTCGTGCGTTCGAATTGCGCCTTGGCCATAGGGTCAGGTCAGTGGTTGTTTTGTTTAGGTTCAGTTAATTAAAGCGGTCGCTGCAACAAGTGGAGCCTGGGACCGGGATTGAACCGGCGACCTCGTCCTTACCAAGGACGTGCTCTACCAACTGAGCTACCCAGGCACTTGCTGCTCTCGCGCAAGGCTCGCCTCTTTGCAAACCGCAGAAAACCCCGGGGGATTTCCCAAAAATTTAGCAAAAAAGCGGAGGCGCAACCTAGCAAAGGGGGGAGGGGTGTCAACAGATTCCTCTGTTCACGAACCCTCAAACCACGGATTTCGGCCTTTTCCGGCCAAAAGGCCCAACTTTTTGCCTTTGCCTCAGGGCGGGTGTTCCTCATTTTGAGATCGCGACTGAGTCGCCCGCACCTGACTGCCCACCCCATGAGCCTTTCGAAATTCATAAGCGCGCGAATGAGCGCCATCGACCGCGCCTTGGACGGTTTTCTTCCAAAGGCCTCGACGAAGCCGGCTACCCTCCACAAGGCGATGCGCTACAGTTTGTTCGCTGGAGGAAAGCGGTTGCGCCCCATCCTCGCGCTCGCCTCGGCCGAACTCTGCGGGGGATCCGCAAGCGACGCAATGCCAGCAGCCTGCGCCGTGGAGTGCATCCACACTTATTCGCTCATTCACGACGACCTGCCTTGCATGGATGACGACGACCTGCGCCGCGGCCGTCCGACCAGCCACAAGGTTTTTGGCGAAGGGATCGCGGTTCTTGCTGGGGACGCATTGCTGACCATCGCATTTGAAATTCTTGCCAAAAGCCGCGGCTCAAGACGCCATACGCCCTCGATGATGGTTCAGGAACTCGCAACCGCATCCGGAAGCCGCTGGCTCATTGCCGGGCAAGTCATGGACATCGAGGGTGAGGGGGCGGCCGTCTCGAAGGCAGCACTCCGTTTCATTCATCAGGCGAAAACCGCCGCTCTCCTGACCTGCGCCCTGCGACTCGGCGCAATGAGCGCTAACGCAACTCCCTCCAAGCTCCAGTCCATCACGGACTTTGGACAGGCACTAGGCCTTGCCTTCCAGGTGATAGACGACATCCTGGATGTCACTCAGACCACCGAAAAGCTCGGCAAAACCGCTGGCAAAGACGCTGCGGCGACGAAGGCTACGTACCCTGCACTTTTCGGAATTGAACGCGCACGTGACGTCGCGCGCGAACTTACCAACAAGGCGACTGCCGCATTGAAGCCCTTTGGCAAAAAAGGTGATATCATGCGGGAAATATCCAACTCCCTGCTGATTCGAGAATACTAATCGGCGTGTCTGCTTCAGCTTGGACTGCCTGCCAGCCAATTCATTGAAGCGAGGTTGGGGCAGACGTCCGCTGTCAGATCACCCGCCGCTCCGTTGCGCAGGTGCAAAAACGCGACATAGGCAATCATCGCGGCATTGTCTGTGCAGAGCGCGGGGGGAGCCAACAACAACCTGACCCCGGCAATGGAACATGCTTGGTGAAAACATTCGCGAAGCCTCGCGTTACAACTCACTCCGCCGCTCAGCGCAAGAGTTGTCACGCCAGAGAGCCTCACGGCGCGCATCGTTTTTTCGACCAGCACCTCCACAACCGCCTCTTGAAAAGACGCACAAATGTCCGCGACAGGCACTGGATCATGCTTAGGCAGAAGATAACGAACGGCGGTTTTTAATCCACTGAACGAAAACTGGTAGTCTCCCGAGTGCAGCATGCTCCTCGGCAGCTCAAACCGGCGGGCATCCCCGCGCTCCGCCAAAGCGGCAACCCTTGGCCCGCCGGGATAGGGCAGACCGAGCAGCTTCCCGACCTTGTCAAATGCCTCGCCTGCCGCGTCGTCCACCGTTTTGCCAAGCAGCTGGTACCGGCCAACGCCAAACACCCTCACAAGGAGCGTGTGCCCGCCGCTGACCACAAGCCCGACCGAGTCGCCCGGCCCGCTCGGATCACTCATGAATGGCGATAAGAGATGCCCCTCCATGTGGTTCACCGCAATAAACGGCTTTCCGAGCGCAACAGCCAGCCCCTTTCCCATGCTCATGCCCAACATCAGCGAAGTCGCCAACCCAGGCCCGTTCGTGGCACCAACCGCCTCCACCTCGCCCAAACTTACGCCGGCGGAATACAGCGCGCGATCCAAGGTGGGACGCAGCGCAAGCAAGTGATTCCGCGAAGCCACCTCGGGCACCACCCCACCGAACTCCGAGTGAATCGCAATCTGCGACGCAACCTCGGACGCAACCAAACGGCCTTCATTGAAAATTGCGACCGCAGTTTCATCGCATGAAGTTTCTATCGCCAGGATACACCCCCGTCCCCATGCCTCCCCTTCCGACGAATCTGTCTGATTCATTTCGCCTGCGCGGGCTGTGCAGCCTGCGATTGCGACCGCGGTTGCGGCTGCGGCTCCAATTTTGCCGCATAAATCACCACTGCACGCAAGGTGTCCACAGCGCGCTCAAGCTGGGGATCCCTGAACTCCGCAACCTCGCGGATTTCACGCTCGGTAAGCGGGTCCTCTCGCCGCTGCAAGCTCAGCAGTCGCTCCTGCTCAGGCCCTAAAACTGATCGGATCGTTGGTTCAACACCCCGTTCGTGAATGACTTGTTTTCCGGGAGTGTAATACTTTGCGGTAGTCAGACGTAATGCGCTCCCGTCCTGAAGCGGAACAACACTTTGAACGGATCCCTTGCCAAACGTGGTTTCCCCTACAATCACGGCACGCTTCAAGTCACGAAGGGCGCCCGCTACGATTTCAGCGGCGCTTGCACTCCCGTGATTGACAAGAACCGCGATGGGGTACGCCGGGCGCTGTTTTGACCCTGCTTGAGTGCGATACTCCCGCCGCTGCGAGGCAAGACGCCCCTCCGTGGAAACCACAAGAGATTCGGCGGGCAAAAACTCGCCTGCCACATCGACGGCTGACTCCAAAACACCGCCCGGGTTATGTCGTAGATCCAGCACCAGCGCCTGCATCCCCTGCTTTTCAAGCTCGTCCAACGCCTTGGAAAGTTCGGCGGCAGTCGGCACGCTGAACTGCGAGATCCGAACATAACCCACCTTTGTTCCCACCGGATCTTGCGTCGCCAAGATTTTCGCGTCGCGCACGGTCGCAACTTGAATCGCCTCGCGAACCACCTCCAGTTCGAGGGTCTGCTTTGTCTGCGGCCGATAGAGCGTGAGCTTCACGGCTTTTCCCGTGTCGCCACGAAGCAGACCCGCGACCTCGTTGGCACCAAACTTTTCGGTCAATCTGTCGTCCACCTTCAAAATGACGTCACCGCTCAGTATCCCCGCACGCAAACCAGGCCCCCCTTCCATCGGAGTCACAACCACCAGTTTACCATCCTTGTGACTGACCACCAACCCAACTCCGCTGAAGCGACCACGCGTGTCTTCTTGAACTGACTTGTATTCCTTCGGATCCAAAAACTGGCAATGCGGATCCAGGCTCGATAGCACCCCCCTTAATGCGGCATGCACCAGTTCCTTGTACCCAACCTTGCCTTCATCGACGAAGTCTTGCTTCACCAATTGCAGCGCTCGCGCGAGGACACTTAGTTGCTCATAAGCAATGGGATCAACCGGCAAACCTGCGGCCGGATCCGGCTTTGGAGCCGCCTCTGTTTTCGCCGGAGCCCGATCGGGCACAACTTTCAGCGGCACTTCAGGAAGGGCTCCCTCCTTCACTCCATCTTTGACTCCATCCTTCGAACCCTGAGCAAAACACTGCGGCGCTAGAAACACCGCGTAAGCCGCCGCAGCAGCAAACCCCGCCAGCGGCCACCGCTTCAATCTTAAAGATCGCTCTGATGCGGTAGCCATATGTCCGTGTAAAGGATGATCGAACCCTTACGCAGCGTCCTTGTCCTGTTTGCGGCGCACGGTCGGCTGGCGCTTTCCTTCAACCACAGCACGGTTGATAGTGACCTCGGCCACGTCCTCGCGACTCGGAACATCGTACATCACGTCCAGCATGATCCGCTCAAGCATCGATCGAAGGGCACGCGCGCCAGTCCCCTTCTTCACTGCCTGCTCGGCAAGCGCCCGCAAAGCGTCCTTCGTCAGATTCAGCGACACACCCTCGATGGAGAGCAGCTTCGCGTATTGTTTCACGAGAGCGTTCTTTGTGTCGGTCAGGATGCTCATGAGTTCATCTTCAGTGAGCGGATCCAACGCCGCGAGCACCGGCAAACGTCCAATGAATTCAGGGATCATTCCGAAGCTGAGAAGATCCTCAGGCTCCGCGAATCGCAGAAGCTCACTCTTCTGCACATCGGCAGGAACAGCACTCGCACCAGTCTCAAGCGGTGTTTTCGCAGAGGCGAATCCCAATACGTTTTTCCCGCGCCGTTTTTCGACAATTTTATCCAAACCAACGAAAGCGCCGCCGCAGATGAAAAGGATCTTATCCGTGCTGACCTGGATGTACTCCTGATGCGGGTGTTTGCGTCCACCCTGCGGAGGAACATTACAAACCGTTCCTTCCAGAATTTTCAAAAGCGCCTGCTGCACGCCTTCGCCACTTACATCTCGAGTGATGGAAACGTTTTCGGTCTTACGCCCGATCTTGTCGATCTCGTCGATGTACACGATCCCGATTTCAGCGCGCTTCACATCGTACTCCGCAGCCTGGAGCAGGCGCAGGATGATGTTCTCCACGTCTTCGCCCACGTAACCCGCCTCAGTAAGCGTCGTCGCGTCCGCGATGCAGAAAGGCACATCAAGTACGCGAGCTAATGTTCTAGCGAGCAACGTTTTGCCAGAACCGGTGGGACCCAGCAACAGGATGTTACTCTTGTCGATTTCCACTTCTGAAAGCGCATCGAACTGCGGAGAAGACGCCGTTCCGATGCTCGGTCCCCCATGCAGGATGCGCTTGTAATGGTTATGCACCGCCACGGAGAGCACCTTCTTCGCGCGGTCCTGGCCGATCACATGCTGATCAAGCGCACGCCGAATTTCCATCGGCTTCGGCACTCGCAGCGTGGTGGTCTGCTTGCGCTTCTCATCACTGAGTTCCTTGTCTAAAATTCCCTTACAAACATTGATGCAACTGTCGCAGATATACACACCCGGACCCGCGATCAACTTGCGGACCTCCGCGTGACTTTTACCGCAAAAACTGCACATCGTCAGATTGGAAGCTCGCGCCATAGGAATTCTAGGATTGGATTGCTGAACTTTGTTTTACGAAACCAGTGTCCTTCGGGGAGGGTAGTTTTCGAGGGTGGGTCAAACTTCCGGTTATTCGGAAGATGCGTCCGTCTTGGGCTCCAATTTGGAGTCACTGCGGGCGTCGGATTTACCCTCCTTGGACTCGCTTTTGACGGGTCCCGGCACTTCCTTCCGGCTCTTCACCACTTCATCCACCAAGCCGTATTCCTTCGCTTCCTGCGCGGACATATAATAGTCGCGATCCGAGTCTGTTTTGACCTGTTCTTCGGATTTGCCAGTGTGGTCGGAGAGAATCCGGATCAAGCGCTTTTTGAGCTTGAACATGAATTCAACAGTCCGCTCCACGTCACTCGCCGTGCCGCGTGCGCCGCCCGACACCTGATGGATCATGATGTCGGAATTCGGGAGCGCGAAACGCTTGCCGCGTGTTCCCGCCGCGAGAAGAACAGCACCCATGCTCGCCGCCATCCCGATGCAATACGTGTTCACGTCGCAAGTCATGAACTGCATCGTATCGTAGATTGCGAGACCA
>JBILLC010000002.1:0-20998 GCA_044376275.1 Chthoniobacteraceae bacterium
TACCGCTTCCGGTACTTCGGCAAACGTCTTTACCTTGTCTTTGACAAGCGCAAGGACTGGTTGAAGTTTTGCGGCTTCGATGCCGTCGGCGCCTTTGCCCGCAATGAAGGGTGTGCACTGCTCGACAAATCGTTCAAGGGTGAGAGAGGACATGTACTGCCCGCTAAGCCATACGCATTTGTCGATGTCAAAATGTGCGTTCTTGCGATTGACCTTTTCCAAATCGAAAAGCTGAACAATTTCCTCAATGTCGATCTTTTCACGTCCGTCTTTCGGAGACCAACCCAGCAGTGTCAGATAATTTCTTACCGCCTCAGGAACGAATCCACCTTCGATGTAGCTTGTGATGCTCGCGCCTTCATCGCGCTTGCTCATCTTTGATCCATCTTTGTTCAAGATCAGTGGAATGTGGGCGTAACGGGGGGCCGTCTTGCCAAGCGCTTTAAAAAGCTCGAGATGCTTTGGCGTGTTTGAAAGATGGTCTTCCCCTCTGATCACGTGGGAAATTCGCATTTCAATGTCGTCCACGACGTTTACAAAATGAAAAATCCACGATCCGTCGGGGCGGCGGATCGTCATATCCGGATGAGTCTCTTGATTGGAAAGGTCAAATTCAATCCGACCGCAGATGATGTCGTCCACGACGACCGACTCGCGTAATGAACGAAAACGCCATGCTCCTTGATCTTGATACAAGTGTCCTGCCTCATTGAGTTGGTCGAAGTAGCGCTGGTAGATGACTTCGCGTTCTGACTGGAAGTAGGGACCGTATTCTCCGCCCTTTACGGGCCCCTCATCCCAGTCCATGCCAAGCCATCGCAATCCATCGAGTATCACCTGCACGGCCTCCTTTGAGTTCCGCGCTTTATCGGTGTCCTCAATACGGAGGACGAACGTGCCCTTGCAGTGCCTCGCGTAGAGCCAGTTGAATAGCGCAGTGCGTGCTCCTCCCACGTGGAGGTAGCCAGTGGGAGACGGGGCGAATCGGACTCGGACTTCGGATGTCATGGAGCGGTAAGCGTGCGAATAGCTCACGTCTGCTGCGAGCAAAAAGGCAAATCAGGCGGGGTACCGCAGATAAATCTTGGTTGAGCGCGGTCAAATTTCGCCGCCAGGCGCCCGCTTTTTGCCTTTGCCTGAGTTTGTCGGGGGATAGACTGGCGGTTTTCCCGAAAATTCCCATGAGCATTCCTAAAGTTCTAGTTGCAGACCCAATCTCTGAGCGCGGCATTGCAGAGCTCGCAGAGGGCAAATTGTTGAAGGTCGATGTGATGACCGGCAAATCTGAACAGGAGTTGCTGGGAGTCATTGGGGAGTACCACGGCTTGGTCGTCAGGAGCCAGACCAAGGTGACGGCGAAACTACTCGAGGCAGCGAAGAACTTGAAGGTTGTGGGGAGGGCCGGAGTGGGTGTGGACAACGTTGATGTTGATGCTGCCACCAAAAATGGCGTCATCGTTATGAACACGCCGGGTGGAAACACTGTTTCAACCGCCGAACATGCTTTTTCGCTTTTAATGGCGATTTCTCGCAACATCGCCCAGGCTGATGCCTCGGTAAAGAGCGGCAAATGGGATCGTAAGAGCTTCGAGGGCGTCGAGCTTTACGGAAAGACACTGGCCATTCTGGGTATGGGCCGGATCGGCGCTGAAGTTGCCACGCGCGCCCAGGCTTTCGGAATGCGTGTACTCGCCTACGATCCGTACCTGTCGGCGGCGCGCGCAAAGGCGCTTCATGTCGAATTGATCGAGCGACTCGATGAAATCGTACCTCAAGCCGATTACATCACTGTTCACATGCCGCTTACGCCTGAAACCAAGCACATGCTCAATCAGGAGCGACTGGCAAAGACCAAAAAAGGCGTGCGCATCATTAACTGCGCTAGGGGCGGACTCATCGACGAGGTTGCGCTTTACGAGGCGCTCAAGACAAGGCAGGTGGCCGCTGCAGCGCTTGACGTGTTCGAGCAGGAACCACCGCCGGCAAACTTTCCGCTCAAAGAACTAAACAACATCATCTTCACGCCTCACCTTGGTGCTTCGACCGCTGAAGCGCAGGAGAGCGTCGGCATCGAAGTCGCGCAGCAAATCCGGGCGGTTCTTCTTCAGGGTGAAATTCGCAATGCGGTCAACATGCCGAGCGTCGACGCGAAGACGCTTGCGGAGATCGGGCCTTACATTTCACTTGGAGAAAAACTTGGACAGTTTCTTTCGCAGATCGTGGCCAAGCGCAGTAATGCGTTGAACGTGAATTTTCAGGGAAGGATCAACGATCTTAATACCAAGCCGGTTTCACGCTCGGTCTTGCTTGGGTTCCTGAGGTCGGCAGGAGGTGGTGAAGTCAATATTGTCAATGCGCCGGGCTTTGCGCAGCACCTTGGGCTGAAGGTGAGCGAGTCCAGCGAGTCGACCTCGTCGGATTTTGCCGAACTCATCGAGCTTACGGCGACTGGCGAAAGTGGGTGGGCTTCAGTTGCCGGCACGTTCTTTGGAACGACTCCCCGGATTGTCAAAATCAACGGGCGTCACGTGGAGGCCAAGCCCGAGGGCGTGTTGTTTATTTTCGAAAATAAAGATCGGCCTGGGATTGTCGGTGAAGTCGGTAATTTGTTTGGAAAGCATGGAGTGAACATTGCGGGAATGTCGCTTTCGCGTAACGAAGTTGGCGGAAGAGCTTTGACGGTCCTGAATTTGGACTCAGTGCCCGGCTCTGAGCTTGTCAAAGAACTCCTCGCAAATACCGACATTTATTCCTGTCAGACAGTGAATCTCTCCTAGCGTTCTTCCAAAGATGAAGGTCAGAGTCACCTCCGACGCCCCCGCCGGCGAACGTTTCTCAGTTCGCTTGGTGTTGAAAGATCAACGCGCCAAGCTCACGCCACCGCCTTCCGATGGTGAGTTCTCGGGGTCGATTGGTGCGGTGCTCAATGACCGGTTCAAACGAATCATGTACGTTGGGCTCGGAGATCGCGCGGAGCTCAACTCAAGTGCCGTGCGTCGTGCTGCGGGGAGTGCCGCGCTCATTTTACGTAAGCATGGCCAGCAAAAAGTATTACTGTTGCTCGAGGAGCGCCCCGAGTTTGTTGAGGCTGCGGTCGAGGGGTTCCTCTTGGGGGCGTACCGTTATGAGGATTTTACTCCCAAGAAAACGGAGGAAATTTCGGAGCTTGCAGTGGTGGTTCGGAAGGAGGACGTGACGGCTGCCCGCAAGGCGGCGGAGCGCGGGTGTGTGCTTGCGGAGTCGATCAACGCCGCGCGTCACATCGGAAACGCCCCGGGGAATGTCATTTATCCGGAGACTCTCGCGAGGCACGCAGCCACCGTGGCCAGACGTGCAAAGCTCCAGTGCAAGGTGATGGAAGAGAGGAGTCTTCGCTCCGGTAAATTCGGGGGTATTCTGTCCGTTGGCGCGGGCAGTGAACGTTCGCCGCGGCTGATCGCGCTGGAGTACCGGGGTGGTGGTAAAAACGAAGCGCCGTTGGTTCTGATTGGCAAGGCGATCACATTTGATAGCGGTGGAATCTCACTGAAGCCGGCAGAGAAGATGGAGGAAATGATTTTTGATAAGTGCGGCGGCATTGCGGTTTTGGGTGCTATGGAGGCAATCGCACGTTTAAAAATTAAGCGAAATGTTGTGGGACTCATTGCTGCGGCGGAAAACATGCCGGGGGGAAGTGCGTTTCGCCCCGGGGATATCATTCAGACGCGATCTGGAGTCACCGTTGAAATCGTCAACACTGATGCCGAGGGGCGCTTGGTTCTCGCGGACGCACTGTCGTGGGCGCGTGAACACTACAAAGCCTCAGCCATGGTCAATCTGGCAACGCTCACAGGCGCCTGCGGAGTCGCGCTTGGAGAATCCCATGCGGGACTTTGGAGCAACCACGGTGAATTTTTAAAG
Organism: Chthoniobacteraceae bacterium; assembly: GCA_044376275.1. Lineage (GTDB taxonomy): Bacteria > Verrucomicrobiota > Verrucomicrobiia > Chthoniobacterales > Chthoniobacteraceae > Chth-196. Next base: position 3,901 of record JBILLC010000002.1, read on the forward strand.
TCGGTGCAAAATTGCGCCTCCAAAGCAGGCGAGAAAACTTGGCATATGCCTCTTGGGCGCGAGTACAGCGCCATGATCAAGAGCAGCGTTGCGCAGATCAAGAACAGTGCGGGCCGTTTGGGCGGCGCCTGCACGGCAGCCGCTTTCCTTCAAGTTTTTGCGGGCGAAACCAAGTGGGCGCATCTCGACATCGCCTACACCGCCAGACAAAACGCTGACAAGGATGGCTTGGCGCGTGGAGCGACCGGGTTTGGAATCCGGACCCTCGTGGCTCTGGCGGAAAGCCGGTACTGAAGCAGGTGCTGAGGGGGTACGGAATGACGAGCGCATAGGGCTCGGCTTCAATCTTTAGTTCCGACAAAATTTGAACACTTCAGTTTGAGGCAGCGCTAAAATCGGCTAGGGTCCATTCCCGCAGCGTTTGCGAATCAACCCCATTTGAAAGGAACTCGATCGTGCAAGATTTTACCGGTGGTGGCATTCATGCTCTTCCAAGTCGGACAACTCGTTCCACTGGCGATGTGGCGTTTGATCAAAAAGTGAAGGAGTTGGTCGCCAACTGGGGTGGAACGGAAAAAAATGCGGGATTAATTGAGGAGTTAATTATCACTGCGCTCAAGATGGCGAGGGATGGAGTCAGTCTCGCGGACTTGAAGCTTTTCAACCGCTCGTTGCGCGAGATGCGCAATGCAACGAAGGTTTTCGCGCCTTACCGTGCAAAACAAAAAGTGGTGGTATTCGGCTCGGCACGCACTGCAAGCAGCGAGGTCGAGTATCAGGCTGCGGAGCTGTTCGCGGAAAGAATGCGTGATCTTGGCTACATGATCATAACCGGAGGCGGTGACGGAATCATGGGAGCGGCACAGAAGGGGGCCGGGCGGGATGCCTCATTTGGGCTAAACATTCGCCTCCCGTTTGAACAGCGGGCGAACGAGACCATCGATGGCGATCAAAAGCTGATTAATTTCAATTATTTTTTCACAAGAAAACTGCACTTCGTTAAAGAGTCCCATGCGGTGGCGCTTTTCCCCGGAGGATTCGGCACAATGGATGAGGCTTTTGAGGTTCTCACCCTCATGCAGACTGGCAAGGCCCGAATTCTTCCGGTCGTGATGGTCGATAAACCAAACGGAACTTACTGGCACACCTGGAACAGCTTTCTTGCGGAGTACCTGCTCAAACTCGGACTGATATCCACCGAAGATTTCAATCTCTTCAAAGTCACCGATAGCGTCGATACCGCTATCGCCGAAATTCAACAGTTTTACAGGAATTTCGTTTCATATCGGTGGGTCGATCAGAGGCTCGTTGTGCGCATCAAAACAGCAATCACGGATGCCGCTTTGGATCAAATCCGCGAAAACTTCAGAGACATCATTGGTACGAATCACTTCGAGCAGACTGTAGCGCTGCCCGAAGAAGCTAATGAGCCTGAACTCGCAGGGCTGCCACGGTTGGTGTTTGTTCCGGCAAAGAAAAACTTCGGCCGTCTACGGATGCTCATTGACGCAGTGAATGCTGCGCCTGTTGCCGGTGCCGATTCTTTGTAAAGATGTGATTGTTCGTTTTGTTGCAGTGTTGAAAAACATTTCACGCATTTCAAATGGCTAGTCTGAACATCATTCGAAGCGCAGGCGTGGATCTTCCTAGTATTGAGATACGCGACTCGGTTTCAACAGATCTTCCGTGGAACGTTGTCGTTCACAACGATCCGGTGAACTTGATGTCTTATGTGACAAAAGTTTTCGTAAAAGTCTTTGGTTTTTCGGAGACGAAAGCCAAGAAGCACATGCTGGAGGTGCATCAAAAAGGACGCTCCATTGTCTGGTCGGGAGCACGCGAGCGGGCGGAGTTTTACGTCCAGCAACTCCACGGATATCTTTTGCTTTCCACGTTGGAAAAAAATTCATGAGCCAGGAGCTAGTTTTTCGATCAAAAGACGATCATACCTTCCTGCTCAGCGGGCTGGATGATTTTCTGATGGGTTTGGTTGCTGAAATTCCGAAGGCAGCAACTCCAACCGGCGAGGCGGCAAAGCGTATTTTTCCGCAACCTACTGCAGGCGCTGACGAGGAAGCCGATTCAGAGTGGGAGACCTTTGTAAAACCGGATTTGGAGGAGCAATTTGAGGTTAACCGCGATCGGGTTGCGCTCGACCTAAAGAGTTTAAGGCACATTGGTAAAGTCGGATTTGAGATGGAGATCCCGGCAGCCAACCTGCCTGCTTGGATTCACGCATTGAACCAAGCACGCCTGTGCCTGAGCGCTACTCACAACCTCGGCGAGAGAGAACTGGAGGCCAGCGCGCGTCTGCACGGGCCGTCTGGCATCGCGATTTTTCAGATTCAATTCTATGGTATCCTCCAAGAGTGGATGCTCGGAGTCACAAAAGACATTTGACTCCTGCGGCGGCCTCACAAGCTGATTACTTGATGAACTGCGGAGCCCAGAGCCCCGGGTCTTTTTTGATGTCCGGCGTCACTCCGTTTGCTGGGAAGGAAGCTTTCGCTGCATCCCGAACTTGACGTTGCAGCTCACTGACAAGCGCAGCGTGCTTTGGGTCTGCTGCGAGGTTTACCAGCTCCTTGGGGTCCGAGTCATGGTCGTACAATTCGCTTCCCTGTCTGCCTTCGTCCCATTCCGTGTAGCGCCAACGCTCTGTCCGCAGCGAGTACCCAAAAAAACGGCTGCCTTGGTCTCCGACAGCCGCACTTGCACCGAAACGCTTGATTCCGCCTCCTCGGACCACCTGGCTTAACGACCACCCACGGCCTTGCGTGTTTGGATCGGCGAGCATCGGCGAGAGGTCTTGGCCCTGTAATCCCTCGGGCGCTTTCAACCCAGCCAAACTGATAAGCGTTGGGAAAAGATCAATGTGGCTGACAGGCGACTTTGCCACGGCGTTTTTAGACGTGTTGTCTGGCGTGACAATCAGCATTGGCACTCGCGCGCTCTCCTCAAAGAGACTTTGCTTTTGCCACAACCCATGTTCCCCCGTGTGGTAGCCATGGTCACTCGTGAAAACGATGATGGTGCTCTGGGCTAGCCCGAGGCGGTCAAGCGCCCCGATCACGCGGCCAAGCTGGGCATCCATGAAGCTGATGCTGGCGTAGTAGGCTTGAAGTGCGCTTCGCCTCAATTCATCTGTAAGCCGGTCTTGCTCCGGTTTGTAACTGGCAAGACCCGCCGCAGGAATGTCCGCCTGATCTTCCTTGATGTTCGGGACAATCCGCATTTTTTCTTGTTCGTAAAAATCATAGTAAGGCTTCTTGGGAGCGACATACGGTGTGTGCGGCCTAAAGAATCCAACTGCCAGAAAAAACGGCCTCTCTCGTTGCCTGGCGCATCTTTCAAGAACCCACTCTGCGTCCGCGGCGATTTTCCCATCCGTATGATCAGCGTCCGGCTTTGGCGAAGCATACCAGCTCAATGTGCCGCCGAAAGAATTCGGGCGAAGTGAAAAGATGCTCGGTTCCTCCTCCGTCCTGTCGACGCCTGCGGGATTGATCTGAAGTTCCCAAGAAGCTGGGTCGTCATGTCCCTCGGTTCCGATCGAGGTGGGCACGTTGTAGTGATAAAGCTTTCCAACACGCGCCGCAAAATAACCCTGCTGGCGAAAGGCCTGCGGTAAACTCACGCGCTCAGGGACAGTTTGCCGAAAAATCTGGGCGTTTGCGAGGATGCCGTTTGAGTTTGGATAAAGTCCGGTCAACATCGAGTTGCGGCTCGGTCCGCACAAAGGAAATGTGCAGTATGCCTTCTCAAATCGGACCCCGCGCGCCGCAAGTTTGTCGAGGTTCGGCGTTTTAGCTATCGGGTCGCCATAGCAACCAAGAAAAACATTCAAGTCGTCCGCAATGATGAACAAAACGTTCGACTTTTTTGCGTCCGCAGCCTGAACGGACGAAAAGTGAACGCTGGCAAGTAGCGCTACTGCGATGACGGTGAGATATTTCATTTGCAAGGCTAGGTTTGAGGTCGAGATGGGCTGATGCGAAATGGGCGATCAATTGATATTAATCAAAACTCCGCCAGAAACCGATTGGTTGCGCCGAATCCGATTGGGAACGGTAAATAGTTGAGCGTCCGCAGACCCAGTGCGCCACAAAGCAGCACATCAAGAAATAAACAGAGAATTCGACGCCGAACAGCTCGCAACCCATGACTGCGCAGGCGACCGGCGTGTGACTTGCTGCGGCGAAAACGCTGATCAGCCCAAGAGCTGCAAACAAATCGTACGGAGCAAGAGTGAACTCAGAAATAGTGTGTCCGAGTGAGGCACCAATAAAGAACAGGGGTGTCACCTCGCCTCCTTTGAATCCAAAACTTAAGGTGCAAATCGTAAAAACCATCTTCCAAAACCATGGCCAATGTGAGAGGTGCGTGGACGTGAAAAAGGAGGAGATGGTCAGTGCGCTAGGATCGATTGAAAAAGTCCCAAGGCCCAGGTATTGATCGTCAACAAGCGTTGCGAGCGTGATCACCAAAAAACCGCCTGCGAGCGGACGCACATAGGGTGAAACAATGTGAGTTTCGACAAATCTTTTACTCAGATGAGATGCTTTCGCAAATCCCTTTGCCGCCAATCCAAACAGAACTGCTGCACCAATGATCTTGATAAATAGCAGAGCGTCACTTGAAGAAAACCCACCGGGCAGTGCGGTTGGCGGGACAGAAGCGGAGTAAGTCGTGTGTGTGATGCCCCAGCGCTGGCATGTCCAGTCGCTGATGTAAGCCGCAAGCGTTGATGGGATCAGGATCCATAGAGGTGGACGGTTGCGCACGATCATTTCCAAACCGAATATTGCGCCTGCGAGTGGGGTCCCGAATACACCGCCAAACCCGGCGGCAACACCGCTTAGAAGCAGCGTCTGTTTTGAAGGCGCGGAAAGTTCTAGAAATCCGCAGGCAACTGAGGCGAGTCCTGCCCCCATTTGCACGGCGGTTCCCTCCCTGCCTGCTGAACCTCCGAAGAGATGAGTGATTAGTGTACTTGAAAAGATCACCGCCGCCATTCTGCGCGGCACCGTGCCTGCCGATCTGATGGCAGTGATCACCAGGTCGTTTCCTCCGTTGGTTGAGCGGCCGAAATGGGTGTACATCCAGCTAATCCCAACTCCCGCAAGTGGCAGTAGATAGAGCAGAAAAGAAACGTTCATGCGGATTTTCGTGACAGCGTCCAGGCTCCACAAGAATGCCGCGCAAGCGGTTCCGGTCATGATGCCGAGCGGGATCACCAGAAGGCAGTCTCGTAACGCCGACTGCACCGTTGTCCGGGCAGGCGGAGAAGAGTTGGAATAAGAGTGGGGTGAAGCGGTCACAAACGGCGCGGTTGAGCTAGAGAGGGAGTATCAAAAGCGCAGACAAAGCAAAGAGTATCCCGTTGATTTTGTCTGTGAACCCTGTCGCTATTTGCGATAGCCTCGAGGCATGAAACAGCGTCTGGATATCCTGCTTGTGGAGCGAGGGATGTTTGAAAGCAGGGAGCGGGCGCAGCGCGCAATCATGGCGGGCAGCGTCCATGTCTGTGGCCAGCGTGCTGATAAGGCGGGTACAAAGTTCGACCCGGATGTGGCTTTGGAGATTGAGCAACCCGAAAGATACGTTGGACGGGGCGGCCTGAAGCTGCAGGGAGCACTGGAAGCTTTCCAGATTGAGCCAAGGGATTGGCTTTGCCTTGATGTGGGTGCGTCCACGGGTGGTTTCACAGATTGTCTGCTTCAGAATGGCGCCCGCAAGGTCTACGCCGCCGACGTTGGGCATTCGCAGCTTGACTGGAAGATCCGCAGTGACCCGCGTGTGGTCGTGCTCGAGAAGGTGAATTGTAGATACCTCACGGAGTCGGATGTTCCCGAGTTGGTCGATCTTTTGGTTGCAGACGTGTCCTTTATCTCACTTACTTTGATATTACCCGCAGCCCTTCAAAGGGTGCGCCCCGGCGGTATGGCTATTGTTTTGATCAAACCCCAATTCGAATTGCGCCGCGAAGATGTGAGTCGCGGAGGCGTTGTCCGCGATCCCGTATTGCATGCCCGCGCTGTGGACCGGATCCGGCAATGGGTGGACGCGCATTCTTTTGTGCACTGGAATGGGTTGGTCGAATCGCCGATTCGTGGAGGCGATGGTAACGTAGAATTCTTAGCATGGATTGGAAAACTGTCGGAATAATTGCGAACGTCTCAAAGCCGGGCGCTGTCGATCTTTTGCGCGCGGTGAAGGGTGAGTTTGAGAGGATTGGAAGCAATGTAATGCTTGAGGAGGCTACTGCCCGTTGCATCCAGCAAACTCAGTTCGTGGCGGCCAACGCGCTTTTTGAGAAGAGCGATCTTCTTGTGGTCCTAGGTGGAGATGGAACTTTGCTCGAAGTCATCAGAGACGCGTTTTTTCCAGTGCCTCCTATTCTTGCAATTAACCTTGGCACCCTCGGATTTCTTACCGGTGCGGGGCCGCTGGATTTCCAAGTGGTCTTGGAGCAAATGCGGGCCGGGCAGCTCAATTTCAGTGAGCGGACGCTTTTAAATGTGACGGTGCTGCGCGACGGCAAAGAATGGTGGGCTGGACGCGCGCTGAATGAGATGGTGGTCTCTCGGGGCGAACGCTCGAGGCTGATTCGGCTCGGAGTCGACATTGATGGAGAGGACCTCACTGAATACAACGCAGACGGCCTGATTGTCGCCACGCCAACCGGCTCCACCGCGTATTCGCTCAGTGCAGGTGGTCCTGTGCTATCACCCGATTCAGGAGTTTTTGTGATCACACCGATTTGCCCGCATGTGCTGACTAACAGAAGCCTCATTATCAACGATCGCTCCGTTGTGACCATTTCGTCTTTGGTGGAGCAGCAGGGAGTTTGTTTGACGGTGGACGGGCGCGAGCCACTGCCTTTGAAGTGGGGGGACGAGCTGAGGGTTGGAAGGTCCGCCGAAACCGTCCGGCTGGTCTTTCCAAAAACGCTACCGTTTTTTGAGGTGTTACGGCAGAAACTGCGTTGGAGCGGAAAAGTGGTTTAAAGTAAGTTAATTCTCGTCCATCACAATGCCCCCTGCCGCGCAATGGATGGATCTCAACGAGCGCTGTTCCGGATCCGGTGACTCGCGCACTGTGTCCCATATTTTGAGCCGCAGCATCGTGAGCCCCAACCTTCCGAGTCAAATCTGCTAACAAATCGGTGCAACAAGGATGGTCGCTTATGGCAAGCTCCCGCCTCTCGAATCAACCCCCAACCCTAACACTGTGAATCCAAAATCGTTTATCTTTTCTCCTCAGTGGATCAAGTCGCTCCTGAAAGCGGTCCAGAACGTGCAGGCCGCTGCGTTGTGCGCAACATGGCTTCTGTTTCACTCCTTGCAGGCCTTCGGGAATCCGGTCGTTTTCGAGCCGGCGACAAATACAAGCCATAAAAGAATCGTGCTAGTGGCGAGCGATCATGAGTATCGCTCGGAAGAAACCATCCCTGCGCTTGCTCGTATCTTGGCGCAGCACCACGGCTTCCATTGCACGGTTTTGTTCGGCTTGGATAAGAACGGTGAAATTGAAGCGGGCGCTTCGAATATTCCGGGCCTCGAGTGTTTGCAGAAAGCCGACGGCATGGTGATTTTTACACGTTTCCTCGCCCTGCCGCCCGAGCAGATGCAGCACATCGATGCTTATCTCAAGCGTGGAGGGCCGGTTGTGGGACTTCGCACCGCGACTCATGCGTTCAATTACCCCAAAACCGAGGATCCATATTACAAGTATCATTACAAGTACAGTGGCGCTGATTACCAGCTCGGCTTCGGCCATCAGGTGCTTGGACAAACGTGGGTGGGGCACTACGGGAAAAATCACCAGCAAAGCACCAAGATCGAGGTGGTCCCGAGTCAGGCAGCGCATCCAATTTTGCGAGGAGTGCGTGATGTCCATGTGCAGGCTGGAGGTTACACTGCTGAGCCGGCGGAGGACTGGAACATTCTAACAATGGCTCAGCCTCTGAATGGAATGGAATCAAATGCGCCCGCAGACGATTCCAAAAAACCGATGGCAAGCGAATGGACCCGAACCTATGATGCGGATGGCGGCGTGAAGGCGCGAGTGTTCACGAGTCTGTATGGTGCGTCGGAGGATATTTTGAATCCGGGATATCGCCGAATGCTGGTGAACGCCGTTTACTGGTCAGTTGGTTTAGAGGACCGAATCAAACCTGACTCAGACATCAGCTTTGTTGGTCCATACAAGCCTAACACGTTCCGCGGAGGTGGGCATGCTAAAGGCATCAAGCCATCTTTTTATGCCGACTTGTCTTCCCCCATTCCTGCGCACAATGACGTTGTGCTGCCGAAGCCAAGCGAGCCGAAGGCCAAGCCTGCCCAGAACGCCTCGCAATCGAATCCCCCTTCTGCAGCTGATTCAAAAAATGCTCTGCCTGTTCACGAGCATGGAAAGACGACTGGATCTGCAGGGGCCAGCCATCAAGAGCGGAGTGTGACCGCTGAAAAATTCGTGTTCCATAAAGGTGACACAGTCGCCTTTGTGGGGAATGCACTCGCGGATCGCATGCACAAGGACGGGTGGCTTGAAACGTTGCTGCAAGCAGGGCTGAAGAATCAGGAGGTAAGATTTCGTAACATGGGTGTGAGCGGAGATCGTGTGGATGTATTACCCAGAAGCAAGGGGGTTCCCTCAAATTCAGAGATCCTGAGTCACATCAAAGCTGACGTGATTTTCGCATTTTTTGGATACAACGAATCTTATGCTGGCGTGGAAAAGGCTGACGCATATCGGAGGAATCTCGTTGATTTTGTAAATGCGCTTCGCTCGCAAAAGCCAAATGGCAAATCTGCACCGCGCATCGTTCTGTTCAGTCCGATTGCGCACGAGGATTTGAAGACAGCCAATCTGCCGAGTGGTGCAGAGAACAATGCAAGACTCGAGGCGTACGCAAACGCGACGGCGGCTGCGGCTCACGAGCTGGGAGTCACCTATATCGACTTGTTTCACCCGACGCAGGACCTGTATCGTTCAAGCAAGGCGCCTCTAACAATCAATGGCGTTCATCTCAATGAAGCGGGAAATAAAGCGCTTGCCGAGTTGATCGCAAAAACTCTGCTTGAGACGCCGATCAAAGCATCTTCGCAGCTTGCAAGCCTCAGGGAGGCGGTACTCGACAAATCGTTTCATTGGCATCAGCGGTTTCGGGCTACTGACGAAAATGATGTCTGGGGCGGACGCTCAACCCTTGCTTTCGTCGCAGAGCAGACAAACGCGGTCGTGCTTCAACACGAATTGACCATGCTCGATGTGATGACTGCTAATCGCGACCAGCAGGTCTGGGCGCGAGCTAACGGGAAAGATCTGATTGTATCAGACTCAAATGTTCCAGATCGGGTATCGGTCACTTCAAATGTCGGCGGTGGTAGCAAGAGTTCGAATGCCATGAAAGAGGGCCGCCTACATTACAAGTCCGGCGAGGAGGCTATCGCAGACATCGCAGCGCAAAAAGGTTTCGAAATTGGCCTTTTTGCGGATGAAAAAAAGTTCCCACAGCTCATTAATCCGGTTCAACTTCAGGTTGATTCACGTGGGCGGCTCTGGGCTGCCGTTTGGCCCACTTATCCCAAATGGGAGCCGAAAAAAGAGGCAAACGATGCGCTTGTTCTGCTTTTAGATGACGACTCGGATGGTAAGGCGGACCGGTTGGTGGAGTTTGCGAAGGTTCATAATCCACTTGGATTTGAGTTTTGGAATGGGGGGGTGCTGGTGACTGAAGGCCCAGATCTTTTGTTTTTAAAAGACACCAACGGCGACGATGTGGCTGACGAACGTGTAGTGATGCTGCAGGGGCTTGGAACCGCGGACACGCACCATGCCGCAAACAATCTGATTATGGGTCCTGACGGTGCGATCTACTGGCAAAGCGGCATTTTTCTTGTCAATAACTTTGAATCCCCGTGGGGCCCGAACTTAACCACGGGCGAGTCGGGAATGTTCCGCTTCGACCCGCGCACTTACGCTATCTCTTTCCATGCGAAAAATTCACCGAATCCCCACGGCATATCTTTTGACCGATGGGGATATCACTACGCCACCGACGGTACTGGTGGCCGAGCCTATCAGGTTCGACCAGATGCAAAGGGCTTTAAAATGCAGGAGCTACTCAAAAAAGAGGTGCGTCCTGTGACGGCGAGCGAGATTGTCTCCAGCCAGCATTTCCCAGAGTCAATGCAGGGCGATTTTCTGATCGCCAACGTGATCGGCTACAGGGGCATCAAGCGCTACCAGTTGCTCCGTGACGCAGAGACCGGAAATGTGTGGGGCGAGCCTGCCGGTGAGGACTTGACCGTCGAGGAGGTGAATGCAGACGGCACAAAGACTTCGCAGACCGCGCGCGGCTTCCTTTTGAGCGGCGATAAGAACTTTAGACCGGCTGATGTGATTTTCGGTGCAGATGGGGCGCTTTATCTGGCGGACTGGCACAACGTGATCATTGGTCACATGCAACACAACGTCAGGGATCCGAACCGAGATCATGAACGCGGTCGCGTGTACCGCATCACGGTTGCGGGCAGTCCTCTGCAAAAGCCGGTTCCAATTGATGGTGAACCAGTGGCTGCCTTGCTCGAAAATCTTAGACATCCTGTTGACGGCGTCCGTCACCGCACGCATGTGGAGTTGAGCGAACACGATTCAAATGCGGTCGAAGCTGCGTTGCGTCAATGGATCAAACAATTTAGTCCGCAGAAAAAAGAAGACGCCCATGCATTACTGGAGGCGCTTTGGGTGTTCCAACAGCACAACATCAAAAATGTGGAGCTCCTTGGGCATCTTCTTAAATCACCGGATCTGCACGCGAGAAACGCAGCCCTTACGGTGCAGCACTTGTGGTTCAACTCCGGTGGCGGCCAGCAGTCGGCTCCAGTAGCTGAACAGGCCGCGATGGTGCAGAAATCTGGTGTGATCGCGGACACTGCCGAGTACACGGAGGTCCGGATCAGCACGGTAGTTGAAAAGATGACGTACGACGTGAAAGAATTCTCAGTGAAGGCCGGTAAAAAAGTGAAGCTGACTTTCGCCAACCCAGATTTTATGCCGCACAATCTCGTCATCGTAAATCCAGGAAAAGCGGATGAAGTCGGGTTAAAAGCTATGGAGTTGGGAGCATCTGGTTTCGACAAGGGTTTTGTGCCCGACAGCGTGGATATTCTCGCAAACACGATGCTTGTGGATCACGGCAAAGAACAGGTCCTTGAGTTTTCGGCTCCCTCGACGCCGGGTGTGTATATTTTTGTTTGTACTTTTCCAGGGCACCACTTGTTGATGCGAGGCACGATGCTCGTAAGGTAGTTGTAGCGGAGCAATGGAGTTGATGGGAAGCATTGTGGTCCCGGCTTAAAAACGATCCATCCGCTCATCTGCTGTGAAAAAGAACGCTTCGAACGCAAGCAAACTCCGGAAACTCCGTTTCAAGAAGCCGTCTCAAGGCCTTGTAGCTTTAAGTTTGGTGATTGCAGGCCTCGCGGCTCACGCGGTTTCTGCGCTTTGGTTTTTGGCGCACAGCGTCATCTTGGACGCCAAGGTCATCAGCCGAGAGGATTTTTTGTTTATCGGGAAGCGGCATGGGGTAACGCATGCGGAAGTTCGTTTTATCGAGCCGAGCGGCGCCGTTAGAACCCAAAAAATACGATGGCAAATCTCCCGCCCGCCGAAGGGAGAAAGCGTCAGCATTCGCTGTGCTCCCTCGGGTTTCGTAAGATTCAGGCCAGCAAGTTTGCCTGACATTTTCTGGTTGGAAGTATTCGTGCTTGGAATCGGCGGTTTCATTGCGCTCTTGATTGGAGCGGCCGTGGCTGTGAAAAAAATTAAGCTTGCTCGTCAGTAAAAAGCAAAACCGGTTCCCGGTGTTCACTCAGTCGCTTGGTGTCCTTGCATCCGACACCTCGGAAAAACCAAAAAACCGTAGAGAGATTAAAGGTTTTTCAACAGATTGACTGCGGCTTCTTCAAACAATCCATGCCACTGCGGAGATAACAGTGTGTCGCAATCCTCCTGAGCATAGCCTGTGTTTTGCAACTGTGCGTAAGTGGGTGCGTAATAGACGTAACCATTGGTGTATCCAGCGACGAACACGTTTTCAGACAGCGCCCGTCTTTTGATTCCTAAGCCGACTTCAACAGTCAACTCGCCAGGAAAAGTTACAAGCCTGAATTCGCCTACGCGGATGCAGTGAACTTCAGTGGGGAAGGTCGGCGAGTTCATGGCCTCCACTTGTTTGAGATGCTTTCTTAAGAGCGCGAGATTGGTGTTGAGGCGCGTGAGCTTCTCCATCGTTTCAATGTTCTGAAGATATTGATCAATCAGCACCTTGTTGTCCGAGTCTTGCTGGTGGAGCATCGTTCGTCCCTGCGACTGATCGTGCAGATAGCTTTGCATGTGCGCCGAGGGTGCCTCCGGCCAGATCCGGTGTTGCACGAATAGGGAAAAGAACGATTTGAAATTGATGTTTGTTGGCTTGAGCGAATGTGAAAGGGTTTGAATCTCCGCTTCAATCCGATCGATCCTCTCCTTATAGTTAGACGCAGCCGGCAGAGACAGCTCACGATGCGTCACTGTCAGGGCCGCTCCATCCTTTGTTTCAATTTTCGCAACCGCCGCCAACACTGTGCTCCCCAACAAAGTTCCAAGCGGTTCTGCATCCGGGACCGTGCCGGCTTCTTTGTAACGAACCGGGTTGATGTCACCAGCACAACCCTGGACAAAAAAGGCGATCGCACCCTCACCAAGTGAGTCTTCAATCAATTTTGATGCGAATCCTGGAAAGTCTGCCGAGTTCCCGCGACTAGGCGGGTTCATAATCGGATGGCATGCAAAATGGTAAAGCACCGCCAGTGGCTTCCCATCCAGTCGCTCAAGTTTAAGAAGTCCAACTGTGGGATCGATTGGACCGATTTCCTTTACAGATTGGTCCGGGGGGAGCGCGTATGCACGTCGCATGTCTGCCTCGGTTCCGTCCTTTAGGCGGATCCGTCGGTTCTCGCTGATTCGATTTTCTTTCGCGACTGCGACGCCAGCCTTCACCGGGGTGAACTGGTTGATCGCGGTCTTTACTGCGCTTAACACCGGCCCAAGCAGGTCACGCTGAACTGTGGCGTGGCAATGACTTGCGGTCACGATCACATGATCGGGCGAAACATGAAATGCAGTTTCAATTTCTTTTCTTAAACTCGGCAAGAATGAGGAGGGAATGCGTCCGATTTCACCTACCGCGACAGCATCAAGAGTGATTAAAAGCAGGGTGTTGTTGCCTCTTCGAAGCGCCAACACCTTCGCGAAAGAAGGATCGTTAACAAAGCCAGCGCTGCGATCCGTAATCTCAATCTTCGCTATACCAGCTTCGAGATGCTCTGCATGAAGTGTCGATGCAACGCTGAAGAAGAGTTGAATCAAAAACGCGACGGATGGTATGACGTTTCGCATAAACTTCAAAAACGAGGTTGGCGATCGAAGGTGATGCCGATGAACATTCTCTTGTAAGTTGTCACGAAATAGATTGTCCAAATTCCGATACGAATCTTGTGTCACTGCCTTGCCAATCGGGGTCCTCGTAGCTTTTCAAGCCAGGCGACGAGTGTACGATGTGAATTGGATAAACCCCGGTCGTCATGCCGATACGCTTGGCATCCAAGCAGGATGCAAGATCGTAGTGATGGAAACGGTAGTTTGGATTAAATCGCCAGTTACAGGCTTTGAGCGCGGATACATTCACTGCGATAAAAACGCCATCAATTATGTCCACCGGCGCGGGGTTCCTGCCGTAAGCCGTTACCGAGAGCGAGGACTGATCAAAAGTGGGATGGGTCACAGCTCCACGGTGCGTGTTTCTATCGCACATCAAGTGCCAGAGGGTCGGAGACGCAATTTTTGGGGACGACCCGCCTGCCACACCGATGATATCAAACCCAAACTGGATGCGCGCCAGATGCAGTTTGGTAGCGAGGTTGCAGTCGTCCACGTAAACATCGTCGTGGCAGAAAGCCAAAAAAGTAAAATCGCTGTCGAGGTACTCTTTAATTTTCTGGTTATAGAGTTCAGAGAGGCCGAGGGTGTTGCCGTAAGTGATATCGAGGCTCACTAGGTTTCTTGAGTCAGCTTTGAATAGTTGTTTGAATGAGCGGTGAATCATCAAAGTATCGCGATCTTTCTCGGACTTTGACGACGCGGAGATCAGCAGCACTTTGCCTGGGGTTTCTTGCATGCATGGGTAAAATGTTCGCAGCAATTGAAGCACTTTATGAGCCTCAGACGCACTGGCAGAATCATTCCTTTTCTCTCGCGCATGTGTGTCCAAAGCTGAGAGCAGATGGTCTACAAGCGGCTCCCGCGACGAGTGCGCTTCTAGCTCTCTACGTGCATCAAGGGTCAGGTCCTTGAAAAGGATTTTTGCTGCCCGTTCGGCGGCGCGTAGTTCAGGGTCACCAAAGAGATCAGTGAGACTCAGGGATGTTTGCTCTGAGCCGGATTGCGCCCATCCGAACGCTTCACGAAGAGTATCGGGACTAATTCTGAAAGTCTCTCCCAGAAGTTGCGCTCCAAGGGATACATTGGTCCAAGCGCCGTTCCTGCGTCGCGGCATTTTGATCTCGGAGAGATATTCGCCGTTCGAGGGGTTTTCCGTCAGGGCGATACGACACCCGCGCCATGCTGCATGCGGCAACCATGTCCCACAGCGGACCGCAACGACTGTTTCAAATCGTTGAAACAAGGTGTCCAGGTCGTGCAGGCCTCTGCTGGAGAGATGGGATGAGTTGTATGAAATTACTGGAACACCATGTCGCCAAAAAATTCTCGCCGCGTTTTGCGTTAATTCAGAAAGCGGTTCTGGTATCGCAATCACGGTGCGTTGTTTTCCATACTCAACGCCGTGTAGTTTCAGAAAACTTCCAACGTCGCTGACTTGCTGTTGGATGGATTCCAACAGCAACAGGGTGGAGCCTGATGAGCGATGTGATTCCTGCGTTGGGAGATAAAGCGCGGGCATGCCAAGGCAGAGAGGCGTATCACCTCGGCGAGTGTAGCCCAAAGCGCGCTCCGGGCAGCCAACCCATAAAGACTGCGAATCAAGTGAGGCGAAAAGGGGTTTCCTGTCTCGGGACTCGAGATCCCATCCTCCTTCAACTAGGATCGCCGCATTCACGGGAAGCCCGCAGTAAGCCGCGAATAACGGGCCGAGTGCAAATCCGTTGTCGCCCCAGGCGGGTATTTGTTTGTTGGGTTCGATCAGCATAGTTGGTTAGCGAACCTGCCGTAGAACGCAGGTGTGATTCAGGGTGAGGTAAACGGGTTAAACCGCGCTGATTCGGCGATTCAAACCTGGACACACAGACATGCCGCTTTGGTGAATCAGCCGTGAAGAAAAATGGCTCGGGCTGCAGTGATTCTAAGCTGGCGTAAAAAAGAGGTGGCTTCGAATGTTGCGTATGGGTGACAGCGTGTTGAAATTTGTGTGTCGGCTTTATTTTCCCTTTCAACGGGATCTGCAAGGCTCGAGAGTTGTCTTGTGATCCGGAGATACAGAACAATTTGGATTTCTGATGTTCATCTTGGAACTAGAGGTAGTCAAGCAGCTCAACTTCTAGAGTTTCTACGAGTGTCCGAATGTGAAACCCTTTACATCGTCGGTGATTTTGTTGACGTGTGGTCGCTCAAGAGGGGCATTTACTGGCCGCAGCAGCACAATGATGTGATCCAGAAGGTCCTGAGGGCGGGCCGCAAGGGGACGCAGGTCATTTATATTCCCGGCAATCATGATGAATTTGTGAGCTCTTTTTTAGGGGATTACGGTGCTGTTTCAGTCCAGGCGCGGGCGATCCATCAGACTGCGGACGGGCGCCGTTTGTTAGTCATTCACGGACATGAATTGGATGCCGTTGTGCAAAACAGCAAGTGGCTCGCGCACGTGGGTGACATTGGGTACAACATTCTGTTGCGCCTAAATGCGCCGCTTAATTGGATCAGGCGCTTGATGGGGCTTGGATTTTGGTCGCTCAGTGCGGCGGCAAAACGGTCTGTCAAGAACGCGGTGAATTACATCGGAGCCTTCGAGGATGCTGTGGTGCGACTCGCCAAACTTGAAGAGGGCATTGATGGTGTCGTTTGCGGCCACATCCATACGCCGTGTATTCGGGCTATTCGAGACCTGACTTACTACAATTCGGGCGACTGGGTGGAGAGTTTGTCCGCCTTGGTTGAGCATTCCGATGGGGCCGTTGAGTTGTTGCAGTTGCGCACGGAGTCCGAGACCGCAGTTGCCTTGGATGGTGAGCAGGCGATGTTGAGTAGCGTGTAGTTTTATCTTGAGTTGGTGGGGCATTCGCAGCGAAGCCTGTGGGGATGAGCGCGACAACCCAACACTGGATCGTTAAACAAGAACCCACCGCCTATGCCTGGGAGCAGTTTGTCAAAGATGGGCGCACCGCCTGGACCGGCGTGCGCAATTTTCAGGCACGAAACAATCTGTCTTCCATGCAAGTTGGCGATAAAGCGCTGTACTATCACAGCGTCGTTGGGAAAGAGATTGTCGGCATTGCAAAGGTGGTGCGAACCGCGTACCCGGATCCCACGTCTACGGAGGGCAACTGGGTGTGCGTGGATCTTGAGCCCGTGAAAGCCCTGCGTTCCCCTGTAAAGCTGGAGATTCTCAAGGCGCATCCGACGCTGAAGGAAATCGCACTTATCCGGCAGTCGCGCCTTTCGGTGATTCCGATCGGGAAAGCCGAGTTCGAGATGATCTGCGGACTCGCCTGAGAATAAACGGGCGGGCTTGGATGCCAAACTCGGTGTGCTCGAGAAGACGAGTTTTCCTCCGCTGCGAGGAATTCGACAAGCGCGTGCTTTAATATTTTTGGTGAAGCTCAACGGGCTTGGTGCCGGGCCGGACACGAAGGCGAATGTTGAGCATTTCAACAAGAAACGAAAAAGCCATCGCGAAATAAATGTAGCCTTTTGGGATATGCTGACCCATCGCCTCTGCGACCAGCATGAGTCCCACCATGAGGAGGAAGGCAAGCGCCAGCATCTTGATGGATGGATGACGGTTCACAAAATTGCCTATGGATTCCGCCGCCCA
>JBILLC010000091.1:0-6853 GCA_044376275.1 Chthoniobacteraceae bacterium
GCATGTAACGAGCCTCCGCGCCCAAAGAGTGGCGGCTGAAATCTTTAAGAAATCGCTCGAGGGACGTCGTCGCCCCCGCCATATCGTTCAACATGAAAGTGCAGTGGGCGGAGCGGTAGGTCGCCAGGGCCCGCTCATCCTTGGTCAAATCCGAACGCAGAGACATGTTGTAGAACTTCTGCGCCTGTTCGAAGTCACCTTGTACGAAGTAGGTGTTCGCAATCTCCTTCTGCGCCTGACGCGTCACCGCCTGATACTTTTCAATGTTCGCGCTTCCACCCTTCATCGCGAATTGAATCACGCCGTAGTACCGCGAAATCGCGAGCTTAAACGCCCCCGTTTCTCTGTAAACAATCCCCAAGCGCAGAAGCCACATCAAGTAATCCGGGTCGGACGGAAGCTCTTTGCACAGCTTTTCATAAATCGCAGCCGTTTTAACAGCATCCCCGATCGATGCATACACTTCGGCGATCTCCACCAACGCGCTTTTGCGATCCGTGCCTGGCAGATCGACTTCCAAGAGAGATTCCAGAAGCTTTTCGGCAACCTGAATGTCCCCGGCCTTCAAGGCTGCGCGGGCGCGATCTGTAAATACCTTGATCTCCTGAGCCTTGAACTCTGGGGTGCCTGGCACAAGCGCTGGGCCTTTTGGGGCATCTTTCTTGGCCTTTGGCGCAGAGGAAAACTCGTCGTCCTCAGTTTTTGGAGCCTTGGACTTTGACTGAGCCAGCAATCCGGCCTTTCCGTCCTTCGCAACCAACCCATTCAGCTCCATGCCCGATTCGGCAAACACTCGGCCGCTAGATGCACAAAAAGAAATCGATGCAGCGAGCAGGTAGAAAGGGAGAAGACGGTGGATCGGCCGGTTGAACGACGCGCTGGAGCCCGACACGAAACTATTCGGTGATGAGTGTCGCACGACTTTGGGCTGGATTGACAATTACAGGAGGCCGGGCGGATTGGAACAACGGATCAAACATGAAGCGCAATCTCCGCTCTTGCAACCTCGGGTCAACCGCTGGTGCTGGGAAAAATTGCATCACTTCGTTTGGACTGGGACCCGCCGAGATCGAACCACGGCTGGATTCGGGTTGGAAATTCGGATCATCCTCCCCGGCAGGCGCGGAGCCTTCAGGAACGGGTAGTCTCTTACCGAACACGCTTCGGTAGGCCTCAATTGCCTCCGTGCCGGACATCGCCTCAGCGGTCTTGCTCAAATCTGGCTTCGGAGAGGAGGCTGGCACCCTAGGGGGCGTCCGTTCGGTTCCAGCGGGAGAAGGGGGTCCGAAACGCATCGGGGCAGGTCCAATCGTTCCAAGGTAACCCAACGGACGGTACACGAGAGGGTACTCTACCGGCCCGCCCTTGCCTCCATCGGCGTTCGACTGCGCGCCCGTGGCAGCACCTTGAGCGCCGGACTGAGCGGCAGAGGGTTTTTGTTGGCTACTCCCCTGCCCCCCCTGAGACGCAGAGCGGCCGTTCCCTCCAGCGAATGCCAGAGGACCCATGCATAAAACCAACGCGACTGAAGAAATTGTTCTAAACTGAGGCATTATTTTCATTTAAAGGGAGCAAGGGCCTTGCCAAATTTGCAAAAAACTTTCAGGGGAGGCCTCTGAAAAAACATAAAAAGTCAGTCGGTAGCAAGGGTTGACGGCGCTGTCCGAGTTTTCATCAGGGAACCCATCGCTCTCGAAACCTTGCTCGGCCCTCGGGATGGAACTAGGTTCAGGGTTTACCTCATGCCCTGGACTCCCACCATCCCCAAAACTGACTTCGCCGCGTTTATTTTTGACTGTGACGGCACCCTAGCCGACACGATGCCGACTCACTACGTTGCCTGGTGCAGGGCATTGCAAGAGCACGCGGCACTTTTTCCAGAATCCTTATTCTACTCGCTCGGAGGCGTTCCCACTTCCAGGATCATCGAGATTCTCAACGAACAAAATGGCCTGAGCCTGGAAGTTGAGCCGCTCGTGCAGGAAAAAGAGGCGATTTTTCTGGAATTGAGTGAAGAAATTGCGCCGATCGTGGAGGTTGTGGAAATCGCACGGCGCCACCACGGATCCAAACCTCTTGCGGTCGCCAGTGGCGGTCACCGGCATATCGTGAACAAGACCCTGCAGGCGATCCAAGTGTCCCACCTGTTTGACGTTGTGGTGACTTCGGAGGATTACACCAACGGCAAGCCAGCCCCTGATCCGTTCTTGGAGGCTGCCCGTAGACTTGGAGTCGACCCGGAAAAATGCCTTGTTTTTGAGGACACAGAGACGGGCCGCACTGCCGCACATGCCGCTGGAATGCAGTGCGTCCTTGTTCCCCCAAACCACCTGAGACGCTAGAAGATGAAGAAGCCGCTCGAGCGGGAAAACATGCTGGCGCTACTCAAGCGCACCTTCGGCTATTCCTCATTCCGCCCACTCCAGGAGCAAATCATCTCCGATTGTCTGGCGGGGCAAGATGTTTTTGCCCTGTTACCCACCGGCGGGGGTAAGTCGCTCTGCTTCCAACTTCCAGCCATTGCCAGGGGAGGCCTTACCTTGGTGGTTTCTCCTCTGATTGCGCTCATGAAAGACCAGGTCGAAGGCCTGCTGGCAAGCGGCGTGCCTGCGACCTTCCTCAACTCCACCTTGTCGGCCGCCGACTCAAAGGACCGCTTCCGAGGGCTGTATCGGGGCGAGTACCGACTTCTCTACATCGCTCCGGAGCGCCTGATGCTGCCGGGTTTTCTCGAGCGCCTCCCAGAACTCAACGTCCAGCAAATCGCGGTGGACGAAGCCCACTGCATCAGCGAGTGGGGACACGATTTCCGGCCTGAATACCGCCAACTCGCGGGCTTGCGAGAACATCTGCCCGGGGTGCCCTTCCTCGCACTAACCGCCACGGCAACTCTCCGCGTCCGGGAGGACATTGTCCGCCTGCTGCAACTTCGGGAACCGCGGTGTTACACAGCGAGCTTCAACCGGCCGAATCTGACATACCGGATTATCCCGAAAAACAAACCCTCCCAACAAGTCGTTGACTGGATTCACCAGCATCCGGAGGACTCCGGGATCGTTTATTGCGCGAGCCGAAAGAGTACGGAAGCGGTGGCTGAAAAACTCAAGGCGGCCGGAATTTCAGCGCTTCCCTACCACGCAGGACTCGATTCAGACGTTCGTGATAAAACGCAGGAAAAGTTCCTGCGCGACAAGGTCCGCGTCATCTGCGCCACTGTTGCCTTTGGGATGGGCGTTCATAAACCGAACGTACGCTTCGTCATTCACTTTGATCTCCCTAAAAACATTGAGGGATACTACCAGGAAACAGGTCGCGCCGGACGCGATGGAATTCCCGGGGAATGCGTTCTTCTATACAGCTCGGCGGACGCCATCAAGCAGCGTACGTTTATCGAAGAAAAAACGGATCGAGAGGAGCAAAGAATCGCCCGCGATCAATTGCAACAGATGATTCACTACGCGGAGTCAAGCGCGTGCAGACGATCAACGCTGCTTGCTTATTTTGGAGAAACATTTTCCAGCGTTCCTTGCGGCGGCTGCGACAATTGCAATGACCCGCGCGAACAATTTGACGGGACTGTGGCCGCGCAGAAATTTCTTTCCTGTCTTTACCGGCTGCGCCAAGCATCCCGATTCTCGGTTGGATTGAACCATGTCATTGAGGTTCTCACCGGGAGCGCTTCAGAAAAAATTCGCCGGTGGGGGCACGATAAAATCTCCACCTATGGAATTGGAAAAGAGCACTCCCGGACTGAGTGGCAGTCGATTGGGAGAGAACTCATCCGCCTCCGCTTGTGCTCCCAATCTGCCGAGCGACTTAGCACCATTGAGCTCACGGGCGAAGGCACCGCCTGGCTTAAATCCAAGAATCCGCTGAGCCTCACCCGTCCGATTGCAGCCAAGGCGCGAGTCGCACGCCCGCAGATCGAAGGCGACATTGTTTGCGACGAGGATTTATTCCAGGTGTTGCGAACACTGCGCAGAGTGATCGCAGACGAGCGCAACGTCCCGCCATACATCATTTTCACCGACGTCACATTGCGTCACCTTGCCGCGCGGCAACCAAAAAGCGAGGAGGAGTTCGCCGAACTGCCCGGAGTTGGCGAGCGAAAGCTCCGCGATTTTGCGCCAACCTTCCTCTCGGCAATCAGCGAATGGCGGTCAGCAAAACGAGGCAGTTCCTCCAAGGTTCCCTAGCCACCGAAAGAATCGTGACTGCCGAGCGCGCATTCAATGACCGCATCGTCATTGGGTTCGCCAACGGTTTACATCGATCAACTCACCAAGAGGCCCGCATCCGCTTAGCGAAAGACTTGGGAGGCCGCATTCCCTGATCCGCCTCAAGTTGACATGGAACTCGATCACCCAGTCGTTTTTTCCCTCAGGATCCACGATCATTTGCTGCATCCGCCATGCATCCTTTTGGTCCTTTAAAAAATAAGTATGCCTTCGATTACGGCCCTCTGCGTCCAGTCGGACGCACTGGTGGTCACCTAGGTAATGCGCATGCGCCAGCGCCAAATCCGATTCGGTCCACTCCTCGTGATTGCAGTCATCAGATGCTGTCAAACCAAGCGCCAGACCGTAGTCACCATAGGAAAATGCGCGGATAAAGGCCATGGCAACCGCATGAATCTTCGCTTCCAACCCATCATTTTCGACCGCGATGTCAAACTTGTCGCGAGAGCGAAACGCTTCATGTTGCGGCGGGTCACTAAACCCCTTCTCGAACCGGCCTCCTTTCATTTCCTCCCAGCGCTCCAAAATACTTGAATCAACCTGCCGAACCAAAGCACCGAGATAGGTCTCCATCTCGATGAGTTCACTGTTTTTAACCGTATCTGGAACAGTTTGGCTCAGCACTTTGTGCACCGAAGAAATGTGACGTAACAACAACCCCTCGGAGCGCTCGAGTTGATAACTTTTTACATAATCAGCAAAGGACTTCGACTCCTCAAGCATCTCTCTTACGATCGACTTCGGCTTGATGTTTTCGGCCCCCACCCAAGGATGCCTGCTCGAGAATGCATTGAACGTTGAGTAAATGAAGTCGCGGTTGGGTTTTGGGTGCTCCATCGCTTCCAATTCCTCCATTCTCTTTTCAAACGGCACTCCTTCCGCTTTCATTTGCGCAGCCGCAGCCGCTTTTAGCTTGTCCAACTGTCTGCGCAGAATCAGCTGCGGATCATCTAAAATCGACTCCGCGAGACTTAACACCACCCATGCGTAATCGATTGCGCTTGGATCGATCAATGAAATGGTGTCCACCAAATACAAGGAGAGCGCTTGGTTCATTGAAAAATCAGTCTGCAGACCCACGTTCACAGCGACCCGCGCGCCATCTTTTTGCCCAGCGTCGACCAAACTCACCAATCCCTGTTCCAAAAGTGCCCGGAACAATCTCCAACTTCTTCGCATCAACGCTTTTTTTTCACGAGATCCCTCATGGCAGTTCTTGATCAAATCTCGCATCGCTTGAACACCACCCCGCTCCCGACTAAGCACATTGAGCAGCATCCCGTGATCGACCCGGAATCTGCTTACCAACTTCTCAGGAACGCTCAAAACAAGCCGCTGGAATGTCTGCCTGTCCCACGCGGTGAAGTTCTTTTCCGGCGCTTTTCGTTTCACGAACTTCTTTCCGCTCGCTTCAAACTTACGCTGGAGCTGAAGATTTTCAATTGCATGCTCGGGAGCTTGCGCCACAACCCAACCGCAATCGTCAAACCCCTTGCGACCAGCGCGACCCGTGATTTGGTGAAAGTCCCTTGACGATAAGATCGCATTTTTTTCGCCGCTAAACTTGCACAACTGGGTTAGGAGCACGCATCGGATCGGCACGTTGATCCCGACACCGAGAGTGTCAGTGCCGCAAATCACCTTCAACAGTCCCCTCTGCGCGAGCCTCTCCACCGCAAGCCGATACCTTGGCAGGAGGCCCGCGTGATGCAGCCCGATGCCGTGGCGCAAAAGTCTCTTAAATTCGGCGCCGTACGGACTAGTGAACCGCTCACCGATCAGTGCATCTGCGATGGCTGCTTTCTCCTCTCGACTGCAGAAATTAATACTGGAAAAGTTCTGTGCATTATTCGCAGCATCCGCCTGGGTGAAATGCACCACGTAAACCGGCCCGCGCCCGCTGCAAACCAGTCGCTCGAGCGTTACAGGGAGCGGCTCTTCCGAGTACTCGTACTCCAGAGGCACCGGTCTTTTGAGGGACCGTACATTTATCGTTGACCGACCATTGAGCGAAGTGAGCGCCTCCGAAATAAAACCGGTGTCTCCGAGTGTGGCGGACATCAGCAAAAATCGAGCTTGCGGCAAGGCCAACAGGGGCACTTGCCACGCGACTCCCCGGCCCGAGTCGGCATAGTAGTGGAACTCGTCCATAATCACGTCCGCGACGTCCGCGGCGTCGCCCTCGCGGAGGGCAATATTGCTTAACACCTCGGCCGTGCAGCACAGGATCGGAGCGTTGCGATTCACGCTTGCATCACCAGTGCTAAGTCCGACGTTTTCAGCACCAAATGCCCCGCACAACTCAATCCATTTCTCGTTCACCAATGCTTTAACCGGGCAGGTGTAAACCGATCGCCCCGCTCCCGAGAGGGACCTGAAATGCAGCAATCTCGCAACCAGCGATTTTCCCGATCCGGTAGGAGTGTTAAGAATCACATTACAGCCCTCGGCGAGCGAAAGCACCGCCTCCTCCTGCGCCGGGTACATGGTCAGCCCGAGGCTCCGGACATGATCAAGGAAGCAGTCCAGTACCGCGTCATCTCCACAAAAATTCCCACCATCTTTCCATGGCACGCCGACTGGGCCTTTCAAAGAATTGACGCTACTGGATTGCG
>JBILLC010000530.1:0-6851 GCA_044376275.1 Chthoniobacteraceae bacterium
GGTCCTTTCGGCATCGCAGTTGGGTTCGCTCTCTGAGCCTCAAATCGTTGCGCTCTCGAGTGCGCAGTTTTTGGGGATGAGCACTGCGCAGATTTCCGGGTTGGGTAACGCGCAAATTGCGGCAATTGAGTCCGGGGACTTGAACGCACTTGGCTCTGGGGCCGTTTTGGCGCTCAGCGTCTCTCAGATTGGGGCACTTCTCACCTCGACGGTTGCCGGCCTGGGTTCCTCCCAGCTTGCAGCGCTGGATCCCGCCCAGGTTGCGGGACTGTCTCTGGAGCAGGTCAAGGCGCTTGGGACATCCCAAGTAAGCGGGTTTGGCACCAGCCAGATTGCGCAGCTGTCGAATTCTCAAGTCGGTGAGCTTGATGCCATTGATGTTGCATCATTGGGGAGCGGACAAATCACTGCACTCACTGGCTCTCAAGTGGCGGCCTTGCTGGGATCGCAGGTCGCGGCGATTGGCACCGCAAACTTCGCTGCGTTGTTGCCACAACAGTTGGTGAGTTTGACGGATAGTCAGTGGTTTGATGTGAGCACCGCTCAGACCACGGCACTTCAAACAGATCAGCTTTCCAGTCTCACGCCAACGCAGGTTGGATTGCTTGGAACCGCAAACGTGGCGGCCTTCTCAACTTTCCAGATTTCGTCGCTTACCGGCTCGCAAATCACAAGCATCTCCGCAGACCAAGTTGTGGCGTTTGGATCAGCTCAGATTCAGGCACTTGCTACTGCTCAGGTATTTTCGTTCTCGGGCAGTCAAATTGCCGCCATGGAGGCGGGCGACCTAGCATCAATGTCCACCGCGCAAATCAGTGCGCTGGATTTAAATCAATTGGTTGCCATCACCCCTTCGCAGGTCACGGCGATCACAAGCACGGGCCTGCGTTCTCTTAGGTCGGCGCAGATTGTCGAGATGACCCTGGACCAGATTCGGGCTCTCACCTCGAGTCAGATTGTGGCCCTGACGACGACCCAGATCAGCACATTGACCCTCACCCAAATTGTTGAATTAGAGACTGGTGAGATTGCTCTCCTCGCGGCTGCTCAAGTCAGGGCGCTGACGGTCACTCAGGTGGAAACACTTACGGCTGCTCAAGTCGTTGGTTTGACGACGGAGCACGTCGCCGGTTTGTCCACCTCCCAAGTGATGTCGTTCAAGGTTGAGCAAATAGTGGATTTGGAGACGGAGGATATCATTGCGATGTCCACTGGGCAGGTGGCGTCTTTGACGGCGGCGCAATTGTCAGGGATGCGGACAAGTCAGATTTCCATACTGGAGGAGGCTGATGTTAAGGCACTCACGCCATCTCAGGTCGTGGAGTTGCTTCCCGATCAACTGAACTCGCTCACCAGCGACCAGTTTCTCTCGCTGACAACTCTGCAGGTTGCGTCACTGTCCCAAACGCAGGTGGCGGCGATCAAGAACGCCGGTATGGTGTTGATCGGCACCTCGCAAATCAGGGCTTTGGCTGCTTCGCAGATTTCGTCGCTCACCGCCAGCCAGGTAGTGGCGTTGACTCCCGATAGGGTCGCAGCGTTCTCTTCGTCACAGGTTTCTCAGTTTACTAATGAGCAGATTGCCGCGCTTGAGACCGATGACATTGTCGCGCTCACGCCTTCACAGATGCCGGCATTCAGCGCGGCTCAGTTGACATCCTTCACAACGGGGCAGGTGGCGTCGATGGAGACAGCCGACTTGCGCTCGCTTACTGCTTATCAAATCGTTGAGTTGACTGCAGATCAATTGGTCTCTTTGAAGAGCAGTCAGTTTCTCGCCCTGTCCACTGAGCAGATCGCTTCTCTCAACCAAACGCAGGTCGCCTCGTTAAAGACAGACGATATTTCGATCATCACTTCGAACCAGCTGCGCTCTCTTACTGTCACGCAGATTGCTAATCTGACTGAATCCCAGATCACAGCGCTAACTTCGAATTCAGTTTCGCTGCTCGCTAGCTCGCAGATCTCTCAATTGACGGCCGCTCAGATTGGTGCCCTTGAGGCTTCGGATGTCCAGGCTCTGGTGACATCTCAAGTGAAAGCCATGCTCGCGAGCCAGATAGCAACGTTCTCCACCCAGCAGATTGTGGCGCTTTCGGACAACAGCATCCGCTCGCTTTCACAATCGCAATTGATGGAGGTCACGCTGGATCAAATCGCGGCGCTCACCAGTTCTCAGGCGGTGTCGCTTTCGAGCTCCCAGATTCAGACTTTGAGTGTCTCGCAAATCGTGGCCGTGAGCACCGGTGACTTAAGCGCTCTTGCAAATGCCCAAATCAAGGCGCTAACACCGACTCAAGTCGAGACGCTTACGCCTGTCCAAATCGTCGCGTTGATCCCGGAGCAGATTTCAAGTCTTTCGAGTTCGCAAATAATGTCTTTGAAGCAGGAGCAGGTTGCGGTGCTTGAAACTGCGGACATTCTTGCCCTCTCGGCTGCTCAGGTCCGTTCCCTGACAGAGAACCAGGTGATTGCGGTGACAACCGGCCAACTGGCGGTGCTGTCCACCTCTAACCTGACTGCACTCATAGCGGGTCAGGTCGCGGCACTGACAGACGCTCAAATTTCAGCGTTGCTCACTTCGCAGGCGGCGGCTTTCGTGACCAGTCAGATTTCCGCCCTCACATCGGTTCAAATTGTCGCCATGGAAACGACAGACCTCGCGGTGCTGTCGACTGCACAGGTTCGGAATTTGACCGGCGCCCAGCTTGCTTCCTTGACCGTGGGACAAGTCGTCGCCTTGTCGCCCGATCAGGTGGGTTCAATTTCAACCGCCAGAATCTCCTCTCTGTCGATTGAGCAGGTTGCTGTGCTGGAGTCTGCCGACTTGCAGTCTTTGGTCGCCGCGCAGGTGCGGGCCCTCACTCCCGACCAGCTCGGGGCATTGACCACCGCTCAGATTCAAGTGGTGCAAACCAGCAATCTGAGCGCCCTTACCAGTGCGCAAACGGCTTCGCTGCTTGAGGCTCAAATTTCCGCATTAACCACTGCGCAGACCGCGGCTTTGAATTCGGGGCAGGTTGGAGCGCTGACAGTACTGCAGTTAAATGCGGTCAGCGTAGATGGAGTGGCGGCGTTGGGTGTTACGCAGATGCGTTCATTAAGTACGGCCCAAATCTCTAACTTCCAAAACACGCAGGTTCAGGCGCTCGCAACAAGCCAGCTCGTCGCGTTGACCACCACTCAGATCGCTGCTTTCTCGGAGGCGCAGTTCACTGTTCTTGAAAGCTCCGACTTAGTGAATTTGTCGACCGCTCAGATTACGGGAATCACTTCCGCCCAACTTCTGGTGATCTCGGATTCAGAATTTTCAAATCTGAGCGGGTTTCAGGTGCGTGCTCTGACATCGGGGCAGATCGGTGCGTTGGCAAACTCGCAAATCGCTGTCCTTTCAACAGACCAGGCAACGGCACTCTCGACGGCCCAAATTTCCTCTTTCACGGCCGATCAGTTGGTGTCGCTCAGCGACTCAAATGTTACTGCCCTCGGATCCCATCAGGTGCGGGCGCTAACTAGCGTTCAGATTGTGTCACTTGCTTCCCGTCAGCTTGTCTCAATTGAGGCAGCGGACATTGCCGCCTTGCTGACCAGCCAAGCTGCCGCGCTGAGTGAATCACAAATCACCCTTCTGACTTCGGATCAGGCGCTTGCCCTCACCTCATCGCAGGTATCGGCTTTGTCGAGCGCGCAGGTGGTGGCAATCACCACTGCGGACCTATCAGTCATGTCGGTCAGCCAGGTCCGGGCTTTGTCCTCCAGTCAGGTGATTGCGCTGACAGGACCGCAGCTTTTATCGCTTACGACAGACCGGATCGCCTCGCTTGGGTCCGCGCAAATTGCTGGTTTTTTAGATGAGCAGCTCCAGCAATTGGCAATTGAAGATATCGTTGCGCTCACGTCCGCTCAGATTCGAGCTTTGACCAGTTCGCAGGTTTCCGCTTTGGCGACCACTCAGATCTCCTCAATCGAGGCAATAGATTTGGCGAGTATGCTAACCAGCCAAATCGCGGCATTTGGTGACTCGCAAATCAGCGCGCTGGCAACTGACCAAATCACGGCCTTGGTTTCAGCTCAGTTGACAGCTCTCAGCTCTTCTCAACTTAACGCGGTGGAGGTGCCTGATCTGCTCCGACTGACTGTCGCTCAACTCAGGTCGCTGACTTCAACCCAAGTATCTTTGCTGGGTGACGCTCAGGTTGTCGCTTTTGACTCCGATCAAATCGCCGGGCTCTCGACGGCGCAGGTTTCGGCGCTCTCGACAAGTCAGGTTTCTGCGATGGAAACTGGGGACGTGATCGCGCTCTCTGCAGCGCAGGTTCGCGCACTCACTCAATTGCAGATTTCGGCGCTGACGACGCAGCAGGTTTCTGCGATCGAAGACGCGGATATTGCTTCGTTTCAAACCTCACAGATTGTCGCGCTGCGCGAAGATCAGTTGAAGGTACTGTCAACTTCACAATCGGCAGCGTTGACGTCGATTCAAATTCCAGCGCTCGGGTCTGATCAGATTCTTGCGTTGCGCACAGCGACGGTTGCTGCGCTTGGCACTGCTCAGGTCAGAGCTTTAACGACCCAGCAAGTTTCCATGCTCGATGCATCCCAGATTGTCGCCCTATCGACAGATCAGATAATCGCGGCGGCGAACTCACAGGTTGCTGCTCTCGCGACTTTGCAAATCGAGTCCCTGGAAACGGGCGATGTGGCGGCTTTCACCACATCGCAGTTCAGGGCTCTTCGAATCGAGCAAGCAAATGCGCTGACCACCACTCAGGTTCAGGCAATCGAGGCCGCTGATATTTCAGCTTTAACTTCCTCGCAGTCCGGTGCGCTGGCGACCTCGCAAATCCTTGCTCTGAGCAGCGATCAAGTCACCGCCTTCACCACCGCGCAGGTAGCCGCTTTGACGACTGAGCAGCTGATTGCATTTGAAGGATCAGATCTTGCGATGCTTAATGCATCGCAAGTCCGTTCGTTGACGAACAGTCAAGTCCCGGCGCTCCTATCCTCTCAGATTGTTGCCTTGTCATCGGAGCAGATTTCACAGCTGACCTCAGCCCAGGCAGCTGCCCTTTCGATTGATCAGGTGATTGCTCTTGAGCTTGGCGATATTGTTTCATTGTCCTCTGGACAGTGGAGGGCCCTCTCTTCCGCCCAGATTGCATCCGTAACGACTGATCAGCTTCAATCAATCGAGCTGGCAGATTTGTCTTCGCTGATCTCATCCCAAATCGCGTCGTTTACCACGCAACAAATTGTCGCACTGACATCAGATCAAGTCTCCGCACTAACGGGACCTCAAATCTCGAGCTTTACTCAGGAACAGGTGCGGTCTTTGGAGACACTCGACATTGCGGTGTTGAGTACTGCGCAGATCCGCGCGCTCACCGTATCTCAAATTGCGTCTCTTCAGGATGCGCAAATTCAGGCATTGTCGACGAGCCGCGTGGTGGCTTTATCCACAGGACAAGTTTCATCTCTGACTTCGGACCAGATTGTGGCTCTGCAAGGGGAAGACATCACGAGTTTCACCAGTTCTCAAGTAAGGGCGCTGACTTTGCAGCAGACCGTGTCCTTGACAACCAGCCAGATTCAGGTGCTTGAAGTTCCGGATCTGGCTGTGATGCTCTCAGCCCAAGTTGCCTCCTTTAGTCCCGAGCAGATTTTCGCGCTTTCAACCGAACAGATTGTTGGATTGACCACCGCGCAGATCCAATCGATGGGAACCAATCAGCTCATTGCGCTCGCCAGCGTCCAAGTTGCGGCGCTCGAGGCTCAGGATGTGCGGGCCCTTACTAATTCGCAGTTGCCTGGGCTGCTCGACAGTCAGATCAATTCACTGTCAGTGACGCAAATGGCCAGCTTGACTTTGCTGCAGGTTCCCTCGATTGCAGTCGGCCAAGTTTCGTCGTTATCCACCGAGAACCTCCAGGCGCTCACAACGGCTCAAGTCCGTGTTTTCACATCTGATCAAGTCGTTGCGCTGACAACTGCCCAGGTGGAGCAGTTGACTGCAACTCAGTTGGCTTCCTTACTTGCATCACAAGTTGGGGTGCTTCTTCCGGACCAAGTCCAAGCAATTGAGACCGATGATTTCCGGGCTCTATCTACTGCTCAATTGGCGGCCCTGACTGGTCCCCAGACAGCCGCACTCACAACTTTGCAGTTGGTTTCTTTGCAAACTGGTCAGTTGATCGCTCTTTCGAGCCAGCAGATGCAATCCCTGACCTTCGATCAGGTGCAGTCTTTTACCGCCGAGCAAATTCTTCTTTTGCGGCCCGAACAGTACACCTCGCTGAACCCCTCGCAGGTTGCGTCACTGACTACCCAGCAGATCGCCAAAATCGAGGCTGCAGACCTTGTTTCGCTTTCCTCTTCCCAGATCCAGATTCTGTCGGCACCGCAGCTTGCGGCCATGGAGTCCTCGCAATTTAGATCCCTAACGACGGCGCAAATCGGACTTCTGAACGGGGATCAAGTATCGGACATTCAGGTTGAGGATATGGTCGCGCTTTTCACAGCCCAGACCAGCGCGCTGCTGTCTAGTCAGATGACTTCGATCGAGAGCGACCAGCTGGTTGCACTGACCACGGCGCAGGTATCCGCGTTTGGTGATGCCCAAGTCACAGCGATGTCTGAATCGCAAATCGGGAGCATCACGACCGATCAAGTAGTGTCGCTGACGACGACGCAGGTTTCGGCGCTTCACACCTCCCAGGTCGCTTCGATGACAGGAGCTCAGTTGGCAGCCCTCGAAAGCCGCGATATCCGTGCGCTTGCTGGCTCCCAAGTCTCGGTGCTCGATGCATCTCAAGTGACGGCTCTTCAGACCAGTCAGTTTGCCTCCCTCCTTA
>JBILLC010000451.1:0-2800 GCA_044376275.1 Chthoniobacteraceae bacterium
TTAATTGATCGACTCCGCGAACCATCGAAGTGCCTGCATTCGCTTGCTCAATTGTTGAAGCCTGGCGGGCAGTTGGTTATCACCTCACCATACACTTGGATGGTGGAATATACGCCCCGTGAGAACTGGATTGGAGGCCGGATGGAGAACGGAATGCCACTAGGCACGCTTGAGGGACTTCGCCGGATTCTGGAGCCGGATTTCGAATTGGTAGAAGCATGTAACTTGCCGTTTCTGATTCGTGAACACGCGCGCAAATTCCAATGGAGCATCGCTGAGGGCACACGATGGAAAAGACGCTCATTGGGCGAGCGGAATTCAATCGCTTGAGCAATTCAGTCTCAAAAGTCAGTAAGGCACGCGGTTGCCAAATTTCTGCGCTGGCACACCGTCCGGTGCTGTTGCCGATTCAAAAAAGTTCACGTCACATCTGTGAGGATGTTTTAGGGCTCTTCATGACTCGACATTCTTTCAGTCGATTCCAGTGAGCGCCCTGAAAGTAGCGGCCTACTCCACAAACATGAGTTCGTTTGTAAGAAGAAGCACCTGCGTATAGCGCTCCCAGACGCTTAGTGACTGGTTTGTTTGCGAGGTTTTCTTCACCCCTTTTGAGTTCTCTTTCTCGGAAGAACCCGCGATGGGTGAAACGAGGGCGTTTGTTTCAATGGAACTCGAGGGGTCGTTGTTGATGAATTTGCGTGCCGCTTCGAGTTCGTCCGATGTCGGAGGGCGCTGCATGGTCAGCCTGAAAAGAAAGCGCACTTTGTCATCAGCAGAACCTGTTTTTGGCATGTCCTCGCGTGCGAGGATGCTACGGACTTGGTCTGCGATGAATGGACTGTTCATCATGAAAAGTGCTTGTTGAGGCACCGTTGTCAGCACTCGTTCACCTGTTGAGATATCTGGGTTCGCGAAGTCAAAAGTGTTGAACATTTCTGGCAAGCCAGAGCGATCAATCATGGCATAAATCGAGCGCTTGTTTTCAGAGGTTTTCAGCGCGCTGACATCCGTGTTGTAACGTTTTTTGGCGGCCATATCGCTTGCAGTTTGGCCGCTTAGGTTGAACGGTCGGCCGCCCTGCGCGGATTGGCTGAGCTGTCCGCTGAGCGTGAGGAATGTGTCTCTGACCTCTTCGAAATCGAGTCGTTGCACGTTGTAGCGCCAGAGCCATTGGTTGGTCGGGTCCTGTTCCATGCCCTTCTTTGTTGGCTTACTATCCTGCTGATAGGTGGCTGACATCACGATGAGCTTGTTGAGTTGTTTTAGGGACCAGTTGTGATCCATCAACCACGAGGCGAGCCAGTTGAGCATTTCCGGGTGGGTGGGCGCTTCGGAACGCGTGCCAAAGTCGCTCACGGTTCGCACGATGCCCTGTCCGAAATGCCATTGCCAGAGCCTGTTCACAATCACACGTGCGGTGAGTGGGTTGTCTCTGCTTGCGATCGCTTCTGCAAGTTCAAGGCGACCGCTGCCCTTCTGAAACGGCTTGCTTGCTTCTGTCGCGAACATGGAAAGAAATTGTCTGGGAACAATTGGGCCGCGGTTGGTCGCTTCGCCTCGAATGAGTACCGGTGAATCTTTCGGCTTTGCCTTATCCAAAAGGGCCATCGCGCGCACCGGAGCGCCGGGGTGTGAAAGATCGAGAGCAGCAAATTTAGCCTTCAACACGGCTAGTGGAGTTGAGTACTGCACGCCAAACGTTTTTGAGACTACCCGCTCATCAGGGTGCATGCAGGAGTTTGCGGCGAAAACATCCCTTCTGAGCACCTCCAAGTTTTCGTCGCTCATCGGGGATTGAGTAATATCGAATGCACCCGCCTTTGCGTTCTTACCGGTTGTGAATGTCGGTAGTTTGAGACTTTTGTGAAGCTGGTCAAAGCAAGTCGTGTATGCCGCTGCCACTTCAGCGAGGGAGGTCGGATTTTTCGCTGCGAGCGCGGCTGCGATCCCCGGATTTACCTCGGGATTTGCACAAATGGCGGCCAGTGTCTCTGGTGCTTTCTGTGCGAAGTCCGCTTCAGGGATCGCTGCAAAAGTGATCCATGGACTCAGGATTGGATCAGGCTTTTTTTTCTGAGCGGCCTCAGCAACTCGGAGTTGGTCCTGCCAAACGGCGGCAACTTCAGCCTTGAGTCCTTTATCACGCGCGATGTTGCGGAAGTTTGATGCGGATTTTCCAGAAGTCTGCACCGCCATCAGGTAGTCTCCGGCACGCTCGAGCATGCCAGCGGTCAAGCGGCCTGCTTGAGATTTTTCAAAATCAGCGATCTCCTTTTGAATCTTTGCCACCTCGGCAAGGTACGAATTGTGTTCGGCTTCAGACGCTGGCGGAGCAATCAGCGGAAGGGTGGCGGGCTCTTCGCTGCTCGCAAAGACGCCATGCAGCGAGTAGTAATCCTTCGTCGGAACAGGGTCGAATTTATGATCGTGGCAGCGCGCGCAAGCCCCGGTGAGTCCCATCAGACCCTTGGTGACTACATCGATGCGATCATCGATGATGTCGTTTTCGTTTCCCATGAAACGTTTTCCCAACGTTAGAAATCCAAGCGCTGCGAGTTTTGCGGGATTTTCCTTGGTTTCGGGCAAATGATCCGCGGCGATCTGCTCGATGATGAAACGGTCGTATGGCAGGTCGCTGTTGAAAGCGTTGATCACATAATCCCGATAGGTCCATGCATACGAGTAGATCGGTGCACGCAGTTTTCCGATTGTGCGATCCCCCGTGGTGTCTGCGTAGCGAGCAATGTCGAGCCAGTGACGTGCCCAGCGCTCGCCATATTGCGGCGAGGCGATGAGTCGG
>JBILLC010000093.1:0-6804 GCA_044376275.1 Chthoniobacteraceae bacterium
AGCGAGTACACAAAATGAGTCAGGAGCAGGCGAAAAAAGAATTCAATGCTGTCGAGGGACTCGCATGGGAACGCACCATCGACGTGCTACCTCAACAGCATATCCTGATTTTTAGAAAAAAATCCGGCGACAAATAGTCGCATCACAGCCGCTTTTTGATCCCATGCCACCCCGCCTCGCCGCACACCGCTTTACTTGGACCAAGCGCACTCCTGCAGCCTCCGCTGAAACATGGTTTGCAACTCTTTTTGATATCGGACCTGAACGGTTGATGATCACAGAAACCGTGGGCTCTAAGTCAGCGAAAGTACAGGCACACGGACTCAACTCGAGGGAAGCCCAGCAACTGCAAGCCCTCCACGGGGGCAGCGTGCAAGAAGCCAAATGGTTGACCGCTCAAAATCCCCCACAGCGGGCGCCCATCCGCGTGCGCGGCAAGCTTTCAGTGGTCAGCACCGAACTGGAAAAGGCTAAAGAAACCAAGGCGGGAGGCGCGCCGGCGATCTGGATCCCGGCCGGAATGGCTTTTGGAACAGGCGAACACGCCACCACTGCGATGTGCCTTCGTCACCTCGCCGACACAGCGCAGCAATATCGGGAACCTTGGACTTTCCTGGATCTGGGCACAGGTTCGGGCATTCTCGCAATGGCCGCAAAGCTGCTGGGTGCGGAGAAAGTCATTGGCACAGATTTCGATCCACATGCGATCCGCACTGCGAAGGAAAACGCTGCGAACAATGCCATCCGCGGAATCAGATTTATGCGCTCGGATGTGTTGCGATGGACCCCCGAACAAACGTGGGATATCGTTGCATCAAATCTTTTCAGCGGAGTACTCATCGAGGCCGCTGCGGTGATTTCGAGTGCCGTTGCACCCGGCGGATCTCTCATCCTTTCGGGCGTGCTGCGCGAGCAGGAGGCAGAGGTACTGAAGTCCTTCAGGAAAGCAAAACTCCGGCTTCTAAAGGTGACAAGAAAAGGCAAATGGATCAGCGCAATTTTGAACCGCCGGAGCGCGACGAACCCGAAGCGCTCCAAGCCATCCGTGAGCCACTTGCGCTAAGAATGCCTCAATCGCAGGGCGTTCAGCACGACGCTCACGGATGAAAGAGCCATGGCGGCGGAAGCAACAACGGGGCCCGGCGCCCAAGGAATGAGCGCCTCAAGGGCTCCTGCTGCGAGCGGCAGCGCGATCAGGTTATAACCAAAGGCAAACGCGAGGTTCTGCCGGATGACTGCAATCGTCTTGATCGAGATCTCCCTCGCCTCGAGCAGCGTGCTGAGGTTTGGCCTCATCAAAGTCACGTTGGCGGTTTGCTGCGCAATCGCCGTTCCCTCGGTCATTGCGATACCGACATCTGCTTGCGCCAAAGCAGGCGCGTCATTGATCCCATCGCCAACCATCGCAACCAATCCGCCGACCTTTCCCAGGCCGCGCTCACTCGACTTTTTACCTTCCTGTTGAAAACGCAGAACGCAATCGCGTTTGCCTTCCGGTAAAACGCCCCAAATCACCTCCGTGATCCCCAATGAGTGGGCAACCTCTCGCGCCCTTTCCTCCCCGTCGCCCGTGAGGAGCACTGTCCTCACACCTGCTTTGCGCAGTCGCTCAAGAACAAAACCCGCCTCCGGCCGCACGCTGTCGGATACAGTAAACCAACCCGCAAACTCGCCATCGACCGCAACCCACACGCGCCCGCCGACAACGCGCCCGCCGACAACGCGCCCGCCGACAACGCGCTCGTTGGAACCGCGCTCATCGGAATCAGGCAAATCAACACCCTCGGATCGCATTAACTCAGCATCACCCGCGAGGATTTCACATCCATCCACCACTCCGCGCAGACCGTGTCCGGGCACCGACTGGACTGATGCAACTCGCGGCAAACCAAGCTCACGCTCAGCAGCCGCGCGAACCAACGCAGCAGCCACAGGATGATGCATTCGCGATTCGATCGCAGCTAGCATTGCAAGCAAACGTCCGCCGAATCTTCTGTGCTCCCACCACTCAGCAACCTCAACATACCCGCGTGTCAGCGTTCCGGTCTTATCAAAAATGATCGTGCCCACGGAGGCGAGTTGCTCGAGCGCGATACCGTTTCGAAACAAAACTCCTCGCAACGCAGCAGCCCCGGTTCCAGCAAGCACGGCCACCGGCGTCGCCAAACCAAGCGCACACGGACACGCCACGACCAAAACCGAAAGACCATGCCAGAGCGCACTTCTCCAAGTCGCCGCAATCGGTCCGCTTGCAAGCCAGCACAAGACCGTTAACAGCGAGGCGGCCAGTACCCCCCACGAAAACCATGCCGACACCTTGTCTGCAAGCCGCTGGATCGGTGGCTTGCCCATTTGCGCCTCGCGGACAATCCGAATAATCTGCTGCAGATAGGCATCACGCCCACTGCGCGTCACCGTAATCACGAGCCCAGCTTCTCCATTCACGGTTCCACCGACCACCGGATCACCGCTCCCTCGCCAGACAGGCACAGGCTCACCTGTCACCCAGCTCTCATCGACAAACGATTCTCCCTCGAAAACAACTCCATCGACTGGAATGCGTTCGCCGGGCGGCACAACAACCTGCATTCCCACCCTGACCGCAGAGAGGGGGATCTCACGAATTTGCGAATCCTCGCGCAAACGCAACAACTGGGGCTGCATCGAAACTAAGCCATGCAACCAGCCCCACGCTTTCACCCGCGTTCGACCCTCCAGCCATCTGCCAAAAAGCGCAAAGGTTATGATACCAGCCGAGGCTTCAAAAAAGGCCGGCTGGATCGACGAGCCTGCGGCCCGACTTCCCGCGTCAGCCCCGAGGATCGCAACAAACAAACTCCCGACCCACGCAGAGAATGCGCCTAGTCCCACCAAAAAATCCATGTCTGGCGCGCGCCTTTTAACCGCCTCAAC
This sequence comes from Chthoniobacteraceae bacterium, assembly GCA_044376275.1. Lineage (GTDB taxonomy): Bacteria > Verrucomicrobiota > Verrucomicrobiia > Chthoniobacterales > Chthoniobacteraceae > Chth-196. The sequence goes on from JBILLC010000093.1 coordinate 2,914, forward strand.
TGCGGCAGCCAAAATCAGTCGCCCACTCCCAAAAACCACCAGTCCGGATACCACAGACTCGATCATCCAGAGATTCACCGTCTCCGGCTCCGAACGGTGCCTCCCAAAGAAATGCTCTCCCATCGAAACAATCGCCAAGGGCAGAAATCCAATCAGCGCCATAACCCAGCTCCAACCCGGATCCTCACCTTGTGGAATGTTGTTTAGACACGCCAGAGTACCATTCCCCGCGATGGATTCCATCTCGGGCGTGATGATTTCGACCACAGAAAATCCCGCCTGCTCCACAGCGCTGCGCACACTTTCCTGAAAAGCCTTCTGCGGTGCGCATTCATCGGAGTCCTGCGGAGATTGCTGCAGCGCCACGGCAGTCCCGGTCGCAAAGTTCACCGACGCGCTACTGACGCCTGCTGTTTTCCTCAGCGCATTTTCCAGACGCGAGGCACACCCGGCGCAGTGCATTCCAGAAACGCGAAGCTCAATTTTCACAGCGTAAAACAATCTCGTCCCGAGACCATAGTGTCTAGATACTCCGCAGAGTTCGCCGCTGCGACTAATCGGACTTCACAACCGTCATTCCGATGGGAGCCAGCGATGCGATCGCCAGTTTGAAATGCTGAAGCGCAAAAGGAATTCCGATGACTGTCACTGCGAGGCCGGCAGCCAAGGTCAGGTGCACGAGTGCCAGATGCCAACCCGCGCAGACCAACCAGATTACATTTCCAATTAAACCGAGCGCTCCCGTGCCGATATCGTCCCGACCGGTCAACGACTTTCGATCCACTAAACGGCGCCCGAACGGCCAGCACGAAAAGCTTCCCAAAGTAAAACATGCCCGCGACCAAGGCAGGCCGATAATTGTCACCGCCATCAACACTCCGACCACATACCACCAAAGGCAGGAAAGCGCGCCGCCGAATAAAAACCACAAAACATTCCCAAGCGTTTTCACATCCAAAGCATCTCATAACATTCGCAAAAATCAATCCATACCAACCTGCCGTTAGCGATTCGAGCAACCGTACTCTTTCATCCCCAACCTCCACCCTAAGTAATAGTGAACTGTTGGGTAGTCGCTCACAAGCACTGTAAATAATCGCATTGCGAGGCAAGGCCGCTCTCTATCCATTCTTTCTGAACCACGCACGCCCTCTCTTGAAAATGAGCCACCCCACCCGACGCCAATTTTTCACATCTCTAGCCGCTGCCTCAGGCGCTTTGTACACAAATGCCTCTTCCGAGGATTCCAAACCCAGCGGTGCTGCCTTTGCGGAGGCCATGATGAACCTGCCCCTTCATTCGGACGCAGACGTGATCGTGTGCGGGGCTGGGCCGGCAGGCGTCACCGCGGCGATTACCGCAGCAAGGGCTGGTTCAAACGTTAGACTATTTGAAACGCACGGTTCTCTGGGCGGAGTCTGGACATCGTCGCTCCTTGGATACCTTCTGGATTTCGACAAGCCTGGGTTCAACCAAGAACTCGTCGGCAGATTGCGCGAACGCGATGCCATCAACGGCGACGGGATGAATGGACTGAGTTACCAACCTGAGGAAATGAAACTTTTGCTCGAGGAACTGTGCTCCGAGGCAGGCGTGAAGGTCCAACTACACACCCGTGTGAGCGCCGCTTACCGCGAGGGCAGATCACTCCGCACCATCGTCACGGAGTCGAAGTCTGGGCGCCAAGCCTGGCGCGCACCGGTGTTCATCGATACTACTGGAGACGGGGATCTTGGGGCTCAGGCAGGTTGCGAATTTGAGATCGGCAGGGAGCGGGGATGCCCGTGCCAACCCATGACAATGTATGCGTTGTTGATGGTGAAGGATGCCGCGCAAATCGCGGATTGCATTCACGGAACGGGCAATAACGGCCTGCACGCGGGCAGGGCTGCTTTTCGCGATACTCTCAAAAGAGCTGGCGTCACCCCGAGCTACGGAGCGGCTTGCATTTTTCCGATCCAAGGAAATCTCGTACTGCTAATGGCTAATCACGAATACGGGATCAACGCCACCAACTCTGAACAAGTCACCGAGGCCACGCTCAGAGCGCGTGCAGAGCTGCATCAGATCGTGCGCGGACTTCGGAAGCTCGGCGGCCCCTGGGATGGCGTGCAGATCGTCGCCACTCCCGAACAAATCGGCGTGCGCGACGGACGCAGAATCCGAGGACGCTACGTGATGACAAAGGATGATCTGATCGCGGGAGCCCGGCAGGATGACGCTGTTGTACGCGCAACTTTTCCTGTGGATATCCATGCCTTGAGCGCCGATGAAAACAAAAAGGCGGCTTACGGACATGCGGGAGTCAAGGTGAAACCATACGACATACCCGCACGTGCGCTCATCGCCAAAGACGTGGACGGACTGATGATGGCTGGGCGCTGCATCAGCGGAGATTTTATCGCGCATGCGAGTTACCGAGTCACAGGAAATGCAGTGGCCATGGGGGAGGCAGCCGGGGCGGTTGCGTCGGTAGCGTCACAAAGCCGAAGGGCTCCGCACGACGTCCCATGGAATGAGGCAGCACAGGTGATTGAGAGAACTCGCACCCGAAAAGGGTAATAGTTGCTCAGCGGTGCATGTGATGCGGAAAAGCAGTCATTGAAGAATTTTCCGAGATGACCAGCAGATGTGGATCGAGAAAACTCCACGATGTTTTGTCCCGTGGTCCCGTATTTCACCGCTAAACATCATCTCACGCTTTCACTTTTTGCACGGCGAATTCGTGTTAACTATCGAGTTTCGCTCTGGAGCGCGGCACATTATAAGTGTCAGTCGGTGCAACCATCCTATCCCCTCATGAAAACCCTATTGAAATTCGCTGCAGCCATTGTGCTGGCACTGCCTGCTTTTGCTGAGACAATTACACCAGCCGAGCAGCTCGGCTTCAAACTTGCGGTACACTCTTATACGTTCCAAAAGTTCTCGCTTTTAGACGCCATCGAGAAGACGGCTGCGTTGGGCGTGAAACACATGAGTGTTTCGGGAAACGTCAACCTGGTGGGAGGAGATGCCACATTGGTGAAAACGCCTACAGTGAATTTGACCCAAGCCGAGTTTGAATCCATCCAATCAAAGCTCAGAGAGAAGGGCATTTCGCCTACGTTTGTAAACATGGGAGTTGTAAAGCCGGTGCTGGATGAATTCGAGAGTCGCAAGATATTTGAGGGAGCCAAGCGGATGGGAGTCACGGTTCTCGTCGCTGAACCCGAAACGCACAACAGGATGGAGGAACTGGGGCCTGTAATGGATGTCGTGGAGAAGCTTGCTAAGGAATACAACATACAGGTTGCGATCCACAATCATCCGGGGCCGAAGAGTTTTTATTGGAACCCCGATACCGTTCTTGCTGCGGTAAAGGACCGCAGTCCGCTCCTTGGCGCGTGCGCGGATGTCGGGCATTGGGTTCGTTCCGGACTTGATCCGGTGGAGTGTTTAAGACGCCTGGAGGGTCGCGTGATTGCCCTGCATTTCAAAGACCTTGATCAGGCAACATTGGCCGGGCATGACGTTCCGTGGGGGACGGGGATCAGTAATGCCAAAGGGATGCTTCAAGAACTCAAACGTCAGAAATTTCGAGGAGCAATCTGCGTGGAGTACGAGTTCCTCTGGGAGAACTCTTCACCTGAAATTGCCAAGTCGGTTGCGTGGTTTGACGCGACATGTGCGGAGTTAGTGAAATAAGGACTGCGCTCAGACTGCGCTCAGAGTCAGTCGAGTCGGAGTTTCTCTTTCTGTATTTTTAAACACAAGACATTCAACGCATTAAATGCATTAGAGCGTTTGAATAGGTCTTGTGTGCTCTGAAGTGCCTGGGATCACGGCGCATTCAGTAAACGGCCAAACGATCAAGGCGACGTTCCAAGAAAACGTCGCCCGCGTCGTCTGCGC
>JBILLC010000095.1:0-6758 GCA_044376275.1 Chthoniobacteraceae bacterium
CCCGAACGGAGCATCACGTCCGCGCCACCCTTGAAGCTCACATCCCTCAGGACCACCGTGTTTGCTGCGAGTGACACTTTTGCTGCCTCGATCGAAGAGTTGTAAACTCCAAGGGTGTTCTTTGCATTGGCAGTGAACTCCGAATTCGCGGCTCCTCTGGCTGTGAAATCATGACTGTTGATCACAATATCCCCATTGCTGGCAGTGAAATTGACCCTCCGTGCCACCGTCACCGTTTTGGTTTTATAGACTGGTACCTTAATGATCTCGTCGCCAGTGGGCGCGACAGCGTCTTTGTTGGTGTTTAAATATACGCTTCCGCGATTGGAGGTAACTGTCACCTTGGAGTTGGCGGATGCCTGTTCTCCAGCGACGCTGACCGCTTCGAATGTAATATCCTTGTCGGCCCAAACAGAAAGATCCTCGATGTCTTGAAAATTCGTCGACATGAGCTTCGCGTTGACATTGGTGCGCAAGTCGATGCTTGTCGCGTAGGTTAAATCCGAGTCCACAATTGTCAGATCTCCAAGAGCATTCACTATGAAGGATTGAGTCAAACCACCCACACCCTGCTGAGGCGAGAGTTGCACGTTTGAAAGGTGCACAGAGCCACCATTCAACTGTACCGCCGAACCATTGCCCACGGTGATGTTCGCCACAGCGCTTGTTTGCGTCACTTCGTTGTTGAGCGTGATCGTATTCGTCTCCGAATTCACCGTGACCACCGTAGTGCCCCCGGGGATTCCATCGCCTGCGACACTCTGGCCGACGACAATTCCGTCCGTACTGGTGAGCTTTATGTCTTTTGAGCCTTGGCTGATCGCGACATTCGACTCAGCAGTAAACTTGGAAATCGATCCATTAGAGATGGTCAGAGTCTCTGTCCAAATGGGTACGCCCTCGATCCTGATGGCGTTGCCGCTCGATCGGATGCTCACCTTACACGCTTGAATGGCGAGTTCCCCGATGCTCCCAAATCCAAGAGGCAGCGGAACATGCTGACTGTCTAAGCCCTGAAGGATGCTGTTTAATTGCGTCGAAGTCTGGCCGGCATCCCTAGCGGTGGTGTAAGCATTATTCTTGAGCGCATCCAGTGTTTTCTTTTCCACTGAAAGATGAATGTTGCCGCTGGCGCCAATTTCAATTCCGCCCGAGGAACCACCCGCGCACAACGTCAAGTTACGGAATATAATTTCCGGCGCCTGAATTCGCAGCAGTCCGTTTTCCCCATCCTGCCAGTCATTCCAAATCATCGAATTCGTTAGAGTGAGCGGAACCTTGGAATCGCCGCCAGTCTCAGTGAGGAATCCATCCCGCGAATTCGACGAAGAGAAACTTGTTCCTGCAGTGTAGACATCAAAAATCGCGGCATTCGCCTTCATAACGGTGCCACTCTCGGCCGTGATGGTCCTACCCGCACTGATTAGAAAATTTTTGGGGATTGCAGACAACGCGTCGGCGTACTCAGTGGGATCAAGGAAATCAACCGACTTTTTGATGTCGATATTCTGCAGAGCTAGAATTCCACTGAAGTTTTTGCCCTCGATGAACGGAGCGTTCAGGAAAAAGCCTGGAGAATTGTCCATCGAACTGAGAGCAAACTCGAAGTTCTCGGCAAGCAGGAGGGTCATCAACCCGAAGGGCTCCCTGTTTCCCGGAATATTCAACGGCGCGCCGTAGTTCTTCTCGGTGTAATTTCCTGAAGCTTTGGAAGAAGTAAACGGCTCCAAAGTGATCGGAATGGGCTGCTCGAACGCCTCGGGGGTCGAATTTTCCGTGAGATTCAACCTAGCACGAACCGCCAGCAGAAATCGGGGGTCGAGTTTGTCGCGAGTCGGTACCTCGGTCTTTGGCTCGACCTTCTCCTGCTCGATAATCACGCGCTTAATTTGTTCTTGCACCTCTTTCACGGCCTCTGCAGTCACTCTAACGACCGCAGAGTCCAGCTTGAACGCCGCGTTCGGGCTGTCTCCTATCATCAGCCCAGTGCTCTCCAACTTTCCGCTTTCCAACTTGCTTTGCTGGACCGCCACCGCCGCTTCGATTTTAGCGATGGATGCAAGCGGTTTCGAAAATCCCCCTACGAGTTTCGACCCAGACACCTGGCCTTTCAGCTCGAAGTTCAATGGCTGGCTCGGAGCTCTTCCCGGCATCGCAAAGCTCATTTGGCCGGCATTGAGTTTGCTCGCACCACCACCGGCGCCGGTCACCTGCCCCTTACCCTCGAGCAGCATCACCTTGAAGCCGCCCGACTGATTCGCTCCAACAATCAATGTTGTGCCAAGCACCGAGGCGGTCGCGCCTGCGCTCTTGATGTTCCCGCCGCCCTTGCCTGCCGGCGAGTGAAAGAGCACGCTACCCTTGGCAATGTTCACGTCGCGACTGTTGGCTTCCACGGAGAAAATCGTATTCGCTCCAACGCGCGTCACGGTCTGATCTTCAGCCACCAATTCAGCCCGCGAATCAGCGCCGGTTTTGATCACATTCGGGGGCGCAAGAATGTCACCAACCTTCGCGGTCGTCTCCTGCTTGGTCGCAACATTCAGGACTTTGACATCCTTCACGACGTCGGTAAATTTGAGGTTCTGAATCGGGGCAGCGGAAAGGGCGCCTGCGGCGGCGAACCAGAGACAGAGGAGTGGCAAATAAGCTGGGCGTTTCATAGTCCTTAAGGATCAGCCACCGTTCAGAGCAGAAACCGCGCCTTCACAGCAGGTTTCATGAGTTTTTTTGTAAAATTACCCATTACAATTCAACCGGCGGATCAAGCAATCCCAACAACACCCTTTATTGCAAATTATGCAATTCTGTGACATTCGGATTAGCCCTCTTAAAATACCGCATTGAGCTTAATTTTGACTGAAAAAAGCCTATAAAGGCACGTTTTTAGAGAAATACACAAGAAACCACATTGTTGCGCTGTAAGCATATAAAGCACCACGCACCACACCGCTGGACCCAGCAATCCGCTCCGCGCACTTGTCCGATCGCCCCACGCTTTAAGCGCGCTTGGCAATTTCGGTTAAACCCAGCCCGGAAACTTTTTCCCGCCACCACCCCAATCACACAAAACCCAGACGGAATCTCACAGGCTCGAACCAGAGCATGCTACTCCGCCAGCCCGAACACCGAAATCGAGTGGGCAGCCGCGAGTTCGCGCAGCTTTTGAGGCTCCAGCAAAAGCGTCTTGCCTGCCTCCACACCAATCGCCGCAATCTTCGCAGCGGCAGCAGTTTGAACGGTCACCGGACCGATCACCGGAACATCAAACCGAAGGTCTTGCTGCGGCTTCGAAACCTTCACCACGACCGCCTCCTTTTTTCCCAACTCGCCCCCTCGCAAAATGGCGGCGTTGGTGCCTTCAAACGCCTCAACCGCAAGCACTGTCCCCCGTTTCACCACCACCGTCTGGCCGATATCCAACCGGCTTGTCTCCTTGGCTATCCGCATCCCAAAATCCAGATCCGCCAGCGTCTTACGACTCGGATCAGGTCCTGCAACCCTGCCGACGGGCGCCAGAGCCTCCTCCATATACGAAGTCGCTGGAATCAACTCCACGCCGGCATCCTTCATGGAATCGGCGATCGCGCCGAAAATCGACTCTGCGTTGCGCTCCTTCAATTTTCCGAGGAGCAGCACGGCCTTGATATCGGGACGCAGGTCAAAGAGGTTCTTGGGCGCAATCTGCCCGCTCATGACTGCCTGCTTTGCGCCTGACTCCTTCAAAAAACGAAGCATTTTGCCCAACTGCCCCACCCGCATCCACTCGATCTGATCGACCAGCCCCGACAGGTCCTTGGAGGTCTCGTGCTCAAAGGCACAGGCAACAATCCGCTTCACTCCCGCCGCACGCGCCCCCCTGGCCATGGCATGGGGATACGTTCCATTGCCTGCAATAATCGCGAGACATTCAGGAACAGCGGTTGATTGCGTCATGTTCGGCGTGGATTGAGTAGACGGATGCACAAACCCAAAGTCAGCCGATCAGGCCGGCGTTTTTGAAAACTCAATCAACGCATATGCGTTATGATTGTGGATGGATTCGAAATTCTCGGCCTCCACGCGGTACCAAAGGATGGAGGACTCACGATTGGCGTGCACCGCCACGTTGCGAACAAGGTCCTCCACAAAAACAGGATTATCATACGCGCGCTCGGTCACCGCTTTTTCGTCCGGACGCTTGAGCACGCTGTATAGCTCGCAGGACGCGGAGCGTTCCACCAGTTGAATTAGATCCTCCACCCAAATCGGAGCACTGGAGCGCGTCGAGAAGGTCACCTGCCCACGCTGATTGTGCGCGCCGCGCTCGCTAATGGCCTTCGAGCACGGACACAAAGTCGCCACGGGAACGACCACCGTTGTCACAAAGTCGAACACCCCACGCTGAAGCGTCGCGCTGAACCGCACGTTATAATCAATCAAACCGAGTTTCCCCGTCACCGGCGCTGCTTTCTCGATGAAGAACGGGAACTCGAAGTCAACATGCGCGCATTCCGATGCAAGGCGGCTGGTGAGCATTTCCAGAAGCTCCCGCACTTTGTCGATGTGCAACTCCGATCCACACGCGTTGAGCGCCTCGACAAACCGGCTCATGTGCGTCCCTTTGAACTGCCGGGGCAAGTCAACCGTCAGGCTCGCAGACGCGATCGTGTGCTGCTCGGCATGCGCCTTGTCACGAATGCGCATCGGATACCGCAGGCTCCGCACACCGACACGGTCGATGTCGATTTTACGGTCGTCGGATTCGTTTTGCGTGTCTTTAAGATGCTCTAGTTCTTTTGGTAACATTTTGACTGGCTATCGGATGAGTGCCCCGGCGGGAATCGCGGCCGTTTGAATATCTGAATGCATTTGCGTCAATTGCGCCGCAACATACTAGGGAAGCGCTGTTCTTCGCGCGCCTCCGGAAAATCAAGGTTATAATGCAGCCCGCGGCTCTCTTGGCGCATCAGCGCAGAATCCACGATCAGCGTTGCAACCGTGCAGAGATTGCGCAGTTCGAGCAAATCCGTGTTTACTTTGAAGTTCCAGTAGAACTCTTGAATCTCGCGCTCCAAATTCCGTAAGCGTGTAGCCGCCCTCTGCAACCGCTTGGTGGTCCTTACGATTCCCACGTAATCCCACATCAGCCGCCGGATTTCGTCCCAATTGTGGTACACCACGACCAACTCGTCCAAGTCCTGCGCCTCGCCGCTCACCCAGTCCGGCAGCGGGAATGTGTTCCGTCCGTTGAGCGGGTCATTCGGCCTGGAACGCAGGATCGCCTCGTGGCAGCGATGCGCGAGTGCCACGGCTTCAAGCAGCGAATTGCTTGCAAGCCTGTTAGCTCCATGCAGCCCCGTGCATGCCACTTCTCCTATCGCATACAAGCCCCTCAAAGTCGTCGCACCGTCCACATCCGTCTGCACGCCTCCGCACTGATAGTGCGCAGCCGGCACCACGGGAATGGGCTGACGCGTAATATCGATCCCGTACTTCAAGCAGGTCTGCGCGATGTTTGGAAAACGTTCACGCACAAAATCAGGAGACTTGTGCGCGATGTCCAAAAACATACAGCGCGCCCCGGTGCGTTTCATCTCAGCGTCAATCGCTCTTGCAACCACATCCCGCGGTGCCAACTCCGCCCTGCTGTCATAGCGATCCATGAACCTGCGCCCCCGGTTGTCGACCAACTTGGCACCCTCGCCCCGCACAGCCTCAGAGATGAGGAACGATCCGGCGTCGGGATGGTAAAGACAAGTCGGGTGGAACTGAATAAACTCCATGTTCGAAACGCGAGCGCCGGCCCTCCAAGCCATCGCGAGTCCGTCTCCCGTAGCGATCGCGGGGTTTGTGGTGTAGAGATACACCTTCCCGCAACCGCCGGTCGCGAGCACGATCCGGTCGCTGCGCACCGTGAGCACTTCGCCGGAAGCCTGGTTGAGGACGTACACGCCGAGCACCCGGTCTTCACTTGCAAAACCCAGCTTGCTCAGGCTGATCAGGTCCACTGCCATGTGATGCTCGAACACGCGGATTGAGGGATGGGCGTCTATCGCGGCCAGCAGCGCGCGTTCAATTTCACGCCCGGTGACGTCCCGCGAATGTAAAATCCTGCGCTTGGAGTGGCCCCCCTCCCGGGTCAGAGCCAAATCCTGCGCACCCAATGGCTCCTTCGAAACCGCCGATTGCTTCGCGTCGAATTGCACCCCGAGAGCAATCAATTCGCGCACCCTCGCAGGCCCCTCGGAAATAATTGTTCTAGTCACCTGCTCGTCACAAAGACCCGCACCCGCGACGAGCGTGTCCTGCACATGCAACTCGAAGGAATCCTCGGAGCTTGTGACGCAGGCAATGCCCCCCTGCGCGTAGGTCGTGTTGCTCTCCGCTTTATCCGCCTTTGTGATCAGAGCCACCGAACCGTGCTCGGCCGCCTTCAACGCGAAGGAGAGTCCGGCAATCCCGCTGCCGATGACCACATAGTCGTAGCGAATCATTAGTCAGCTATCATGGAATTAGATAGCCGCTCATGGCAATAGCCGAGCGTGCTTTTACACGACTCCAGATGTATTTTGCGGTGATTGAAGACGAATACCCGCAATTTATACTCTCTATGCTAGGCATCCGGCCCGTTGGCTAATTAATCTGCTAGGATGCCAACCAAGCGCTCCCTCGCTCTCCAAGCCGCCGCCGCACTCAAATCAGGCGCGTCGCAGTTGTCGGAAACAAATATTCTCGTCGGGTTTGATGGCTTTGTAGACACCATCCTTCATGTGGTG
>JBILLC010000160.1:0-5511 GCA_044376275.1 Chthoniobacteraceae bacterium
GCGTCGGCAAATACCACCCCTTGTTCGTCACCGTAATCGGTGTAGACGCCCGCGATTTCCAATGAAACCATCCCGTTTGGAGTGGGAATGGAAACGCTGTCACCCTTTGCCGCTCGGAACCGGTTCGAGTAGGTTTCGCTCACCACACAAAGCGACTGATTTTTTTGGTGGTCAAAAACAAGGGGGGAATCAGGCGGCTGCACCCAGGTGAACTGGTTGTGGCGCTTTGAAAATCCGAGGTTGGCACCGACGAGCCGCAAATTTCCGGCGGGCATAGCGACTGGAACAATGAGGGCAGTATCGGCATCCGCCACCGCTGGGTTTGAGCAGATCACCCGCCAGGTGGCTGAGGGGATATGGTTGTTGGAGGTCGCGGCCTGGTTTGCGTCGCTCGTCAAGTAAAGGTCGGACTGGAGAGTGTGCTGGATCCATTGACTCACGCTTTTTTCAAAGCTGGAGACTAGGATCGACATGCCTCCTGTCATCGCCACCGCGCAAAGAAGACCGGCGACGGCCCAGCGGTGGCGACCTGTGGGGTTCTTGATGTGGCTGCTGCCGAGTTCCAAGACCGCGGAGCGTTCACTGAGGGGCGCCGACAGTTTGCCAAGCAGCGCGAGTCCGCTACCCGCGACCACCCCGGCCCCGATCACCCCAAACAACGCAGCGAAGTACCCCGCGAGCGGAAAGCGACCTCCCTGCGAGAGCTGTATCGGCGGAGTGAACGCCATGGCGAATGCCCCGGTGAGCAGCAGTAAACCTGTTGCAGGTTCCCACACGCGCCACCGTTTTCCAAGCAAGCCGGTTCCCGAGGCGAGCAGTTGGGCCGGCGGAGTGGACGCCGCTTGCCGGGCCGGAATCCATCCCGCGAAAAGTGAGACTGCGATCGCAAGAAGGATCGCCACCGCAGCTTCGCCAGCATCCAGCCGGGCTGCCGCCACATTGTTTGCGTAGTAAAGGGCGTTCACTGTCCGCGATACCAGCCGGACTGAGCCTTGCGCCAGGCCCCACCCGAGACACACTCCGAAAATCCCGCCCCCGATTCCAAGGAGTAGGGCCTCCGCATGCCAGGCCCACTCCACGTGTTTTTCAGCAACGCCCAGCGCGCGTAGTATTGCGATTTCCGAGCGGCGTCGCACCACAGCGGCGTCCAAAGTTTGGAAGATAAGATACAGGCCAACCAGCAAAGCGATCAATGACAGAATGGTCAGGTTGAGCCGGAACCCGCGCGTCATCACTTCAGCTGCGTTTCGCCGGGATTCGGGTGTCCTGACAAGGTTCGCTTCACCAGCAGCAAGGTTCAACTTAGACAGCAGCAGGGAATGAGCGTTGGATTTCGGGGTTTCAGGGGGGAAGATAAACTCGATCCGGTCCAACTGACCGACCTTGCCGGACAATTTTTGAACGACAGGCAGGTCTGCCACCAGAAGGTTGTCCGGTGGCGCGGGCTGATCCTCACGTTTTGGGATGATTCCAGCGATTTGCAGAACCCACAGGCGGTCGTTCATCAGAACCTCGATGGAACCGCCGATACCCGCCGCTAATCGCGTTGAGAGCTGTTCGGTGCAAAACACCGAGTTTTCTGAGTTTAATACTTTCCAGAACTCGCTGGCGTCTTTGGAAGCCGCTTCGGAACTTGGCTGGCCGAACCAGGATCGGTCCTTGTTTTTTGCAGCGGCATAATTCTGCAGTGCCACCAAGTCCACCCCCAGAACCGTGTAAAAACCTCGGGAACCGATCGATTCCGTCTCGCTGGTCCGCGGGGTTGCCCCCAGAGCTTCGACCACAGGGATGATTTCGACCCCGGTGCCTTCGAGTTCGGCTTGGACGACCTCGAGCATAGATTCGGGTAGTGTACCCGCTCTTGCGCTGAGCACCGCGTCTGTTTGTTGGGTGACGGCTTCGGCGAAGTTATTGAAGCTTGCGACTGCCGCCCGGTTGGCGAGGCGGATCGAGAAGAAGACTCCCACGCCCAGCGATAGCAACCCCAGAAGCAAAAGCGCGCGGACAGGGTGCTCTTTCCAGTGCCGCCAGGTGAAGCGCACCAGAAGCATCGAAACGATGCGAGTCAAACCGGGTTCTTTTCGAGCCCTCGTCATAGTGTCGAGGCCTGAAGTTTCGCGACGTTGAAAAGAGTGGTTTCGCTTTCCTGTTCTTGACCGAGTATTTTGCCATCGCGCATCCGAAGAACACGGTGGCAGATCTTGGTCGCCTCCTCACTGTGGGTGACCAAAAGGAGCGCGGTCCCAGTTTCCTGAGTTAACTCCTCCAAAAGCCCCAGGATGTTCGCGCCGTTTTGGGAGTCAAGATTGCCGGTGGGTTCGTCTGCGAGCAGAAGCCGAGGGCGATGGATGAGTGCCCGCGCGATCGCCACCCTTTGCATTTCTCCGCCTGATAGTCGGCTCGGTTGGGCATCAATCCGGTGTGCGATCCCAACCCTTTCCAAGATTTTGAGGGAGAGTTCGCGGCGTTCAGTCTTTGGCACACCCAGCAGATGCAATGGAAACTCGACGTTTTCCCTCACGGTCAGCGTCGGAAGAAGGTGGAAAAACTGGAAAATATTCCCGATTGCGGTTCGACGCAGGCTTGCAAGGGATTCTCTTGGCAGCTCGCAGATGTTCTCTCCATCGACCAAGATGGCCCCTTGATCAGGCCGGTCGATACCTCCCAGACAATTGAGCAGAGTGGTTTTGCCACTCCCTGAAGGACCGGTGAGCGCTAACCTCTCGCCGGGAATCAGTCTCAGACACACGTTCTCGAGGACGCTCCTTTCCTCGTAGTGTTTGCTCACATCGCGGCATTCGAGAATGGGTGTTGCCATAGGGATCGGCGGAGAACTCCACCTTGGGCGAACCTACCCGATCCATTGGGGGCAAGCTATAGGTAAAAACCGTTCTCGCGTCGTAGGGTTTTTCTCTCGTGGGTATCCGGAAGCTCGTCGGTACTGAAGAGTTCAAGCTGCAATGGAGTTTTTCCAATGCCTCTTGTCCATCCCGCCACGGACGCCAGCCTGATGATGAACTTGATGAAAGCGCTTATCCTTGGTGCTCGTAGTTTCATGGGTTTTACTGTTATCGAGGGGGTCGGACATCCGTGGGGGGTGGCATCCATTATTTTGAGAAAATTTCCGGGACGCAGTTTCCGCTGATTTATCGGGTGTTTTTGGGTAACGGCTTGCAGAGCCCGTTGCTCGGTCGGATGCTTGGCGGGTGCGTGCAGACTCTTCTCGTCCAAAAGTCGTGGTCAATCTGGCGATCAGTTGGGATGGAAAAATTTCCTCCCGGCTTAGGACTCCGTCTGACTTTTCTTCGCCGGAGGACAAAAAACGTCTCATCCAGATTCGCGGTGAAGCGGATGCTGTGATAGTGAGCGGCACGACAGTTGCAGCTGATACGATGACAATGGGGATCCCCGATGAAACCGTGCGAAGGCAGCGTCTCGAGCGTGGGCAGTCGGAGTATCCTTTGCGGGTCGTGGTTTCAGCTTCGGGGAACTTGAACCCGGCGCTGCGTGTTTTTCAGTCGCGCATTTCGCCCGTCGTGGTGTTCACCACCGAGCGGATGCCCGAAAGTATCCGAGATGCGTTACAATCCAAAACTGCACTGTTTTTTGCACCAGCCGCAGATCGACTCGACTTACGGTGGGTGATTGAGGTGCTCCGGGAACAGTTCGGGGTTTCGACAATTGTACTGGAGGGTGGGGGACTGCTGGTGCGCGGGTTCCTCGACGCACGCCTGGTGGATGAGTTTTGTATCACCGTATGTCCATTAATTTTCGGATCGGCGAGCGCAGCCAGTGCATCCGGCGCTTTGTCCGAATATTTGCGAAAGTCCGTGAAGGCGTCCCTGCTGTCAATGGAGGCGGTTGGGCAGGAGATTTTTACACGCTGGAAATGCAGTTGAACGTGGGGTGGACAAGCCAGGGCGGGTTTGTGTTTGGCGCTCTCTGCTCTTAGTCGAAGTGATGCCGCCGGTTCGTGTGCGAACGCGCCGGATTTGCGGGTGATAAAGTGTGGCCGCTGAACAATCTCGAGGATTGGATAGCGGGTGCGCTCGTCGCTTTTTGTTGCTCCTTGTCGCTCTCGCAGGGACGTGGTTACCCACGTCAACTTGCAAGCGGCAGCCCGTATGGAAGATCCTTCGGTAACGGTGCAAACTCACTGATCCACGACCACAGCTGCGAATAATCCCGGTTTAGATCCCCGGAAAGGCAATCGGTGATTTGGTCGCCAGCTTCGGGATATTTCATCACAACGTCCTTGAAGGAAAATGACGGATCGTAAAATGCGTACACCAGCTTGCGCATGTTTTCCACACCCTCCCGTATCTGCCTGCCATAAGCGGCAAACCTTTCCGGGTTGAGATCGCCCGCGAGCAATCCCTGGTGAACGGCCTCGCCGCCAAGGACGCCGCTTTTGAGCGCGAGCATCACTCCGCTGCTGAAAACAGGGTCCAAAAATGCAAACGCGTCTCCAACCAGTAGCAGTCCCGGCGCTGCACAATACTGCGAATGCCTGCTGTATTCGCTCGTCACCCAAAACTGGCCTGTGCATTCCCCAGTGGACAAGTGCTCCTTTATCCACAGGTTCTGATCAATCTCTCTTTCAAACATTGCTCGTGGGTCCTTGACCCCGTCCCGGGTCAGATACTTGCCCTCTGCGACCACGCCAACGCTCACCATGTCGTTGTGCAAGGGGATGTGCCAGAACCAACCCTTCTCTGGAATGAACGCGACCGTGGTGGCTCCTTCATCGATATCAACGCCCCTCTTTGATCCTTTATAGTAAGTCCAAATCGCAATTTTATTCAGGTATGGATCGTTCAAGCGCCAGCCCCGTTGCCGTGAGGTCAGTGCTTCTTTACCGGATGCATCGAGCACAATCGACGCCCTTATTTCGGAGGTGCTCCCTTGCTTGTTCGAAATCTCCACTCCGACGACCCGATTCCCTTCCATCAGCAATTTGGATACGGATGTTTGCTCCATGATTTCGGCACCTTTTTCTCGGGCGTGTTCCATTAGAAGATGGTCAAACTCGGCACGGTCAACCTGCCAAGTCTGAGCGATCGTCTCCCGGTCGTAGCGATTGAAAAAATAGAATGGCTGCGAACGTTTGCCGTCAGGTTGCACGAAGCTCACGCTGTACTTCTTCATGAAGTGCGAGTTTCGCATTTTTGGTATCATTCCCAGCCGCTCCAGTGGTCCGAATGTGAATGGAATGAGTGATTCGCCCACGTGATAACGCGGAAACTTTTCTCGTTCGATTACTAGGACCCGGTGCCCGTACTCGGCGAGAATGCACGCTGCACTGGAGCCTGCGGGGCCGGCGCCGATTATGATTACATCGTAGGGTTCGGACAGTTTTGAGTTCATTGTTTTGAAGGTTGATGTTCGAAGATATTTTTTAGAGCGATTCTCGTGAGCGGTTTTTTTAAAAGAGGATTGAATCCGTGCTTTTCTCGCATCCACTGCTAGGCGGAACTCTCCGGCAGCATTCCCTTGGGCGGGGTGGCTGGG
>JBILLC010000096.1:0-6699 GCA_044376275.1 Chthoniobacteraceae bacterium
CAGCTCCGCATTGATGTCGAAAACACCAAAGACATCGATATCAAAGGAGCATCTTGCAAGGAAGCCGCCAAATGACAAGGCAACGTGTAGGCGGAGCTGGGGCTCCGCGGTCCCAGGGACTCGCTGTCTTTCCCACTGCACCTCGCCGTGGCGCCGTTTCCAAGTGTGCAAGAGCGTGACTGCTTTTCGGACGTGAACCGGCCCCGCCCTGGGGACGTCCAGGTGCCATTTTGCGCAGCTTCGTGCGCGGCTCGGCAGTCAAAATCTTCATGGACTTCGCCATTTTATTTGGCGTGTTCTCAGGGCTCAATTCCTTGAGTTTGATGCCGCGCTCATGGGCCTGCCGTCAGTGGAACAATCTGTCGCGCTTTGCCTAAGTCAGGGCGCGCAGGCCGAGGATCATGCCACCGGCGGCGCGCCGCCGGCGCTTTAGCATCAAGATAAACGCCGAGTCTGAGACGCAGCGTCTCGAGAGCTGCCTGAGTATCGGCGCCGAACCGTGATTTGCCAGCGTCCTCCTCGTTCTTTTTCACGGAGGTGGCGCGAAATCCTTCGGTCGCCCGCAACGCGGCCATCACGGTTTCACGACTCTGGCCGCTCACGGCGCAATACTGTGTGAGATATTCGACGAGTTGCTGGCCGGCCAGAAAGGCTTTCAAACGCAAGCTGGGTACGGGGCCCTTCGCGCTTGGATACAGCACGGAGAGCTCGTCAGGAGTCTGCCATGCGTCGGCCTTGCCGATGGTGTTCCAAGGCACAACGCCGTCCGCGCCCAAAGACCAAGCTTCGATGCACCAAGCAGCGTTGGCGACGTTCGGCGTGCCGATAGCGTTTGCACCGCCGTACATGTAGTAAAGACTCCCACATTCCCTTGCTCGCCGCTGCACGCGGGGCCAGTAAGTGCGAAGAACACCACTCACAACCTCGGTGTTTACGCAGTGATCTAGCAGATCTCGCTGCCATTGTGGCCTTGAAATATCAGCACGGTAGGCAAGCCGAACCTTTTGATGATTTGCCACCGCACCCCAGAACTCGCGACCGTAATGACGGAGCGCCCAGAAATCCTGAGTGTGCACGGGTTCGTCAAAAATCCATGCAGCGGAGCATCTGCGCCAGTCGTCTTTTTTGAAGTACACCTTGTTGTTGAGGTAGAACTCAAACATCGGCTCGGTCCATCCCTTCGACTCGAGGTGGCCGGCGATTTCCGACGCCATCGCGCGGAACTCGCTCCAGTAGGCTTCGTCAAAAGCGTCTTCAACCCAATAACCGCCCTTGAAATGCTCGTCGTGCTTCATAGGCCAGTTTTCGTTCAAGAACAGGTAGTAGGCATCCACCGGCATCGCGCCACGCGGGAGATCGGCAAACGCGCTACCATCAAGCAGGGGACCAAATTCAGCATCAAACCTTGCCCAATCCCATCTCCCATCAGTGCCCAGCTTCGGCGCCGGCTCGTCCACTTTACCCGTCCAAGCGTAAGGTAATTGGTTGAGCACTGTTCGATGCTCGTGTGCGAGACGGTAATAGTCTCGCGTGTGGCTGGGCAATCCGTACGCATTCATCTGTGGAATGAAAGACAACGCATCCGGCAGTGTAAAATTCCAGACTGTGACCCTGAACTGCATCGCCACGTCGTTGACATGGACGGTACAGCTTTGTAGTCCAGCTAACGCATGCTTGGGAACTCGCAACTCAATGAATGTTTCTCCGCTTTCGGCCACCCCCGCATCAAATCCAGACGGCACTAGTGGATCATAAAACCCGCCGACTTTCGGCATCGAGTAAAGTTTCACATCCAAGCCGGGCGCATCAACCTTGGGTTTCCCAGGCACCGAAAAGCCGATGGTCTCGCCTTTTGCTGCGAAAAAGTGCGTGGACTCGAGCGGGCTGCCGAATCCGTCGCGGCAAGGCAGGCTCGGTTTGACCCGATTGATTTTTGGCACCTCCGGAAACGCGGCTAAGCCGACCTCTCCGGCGTTCGGAGCTACGCTTGGAGGATCCTCCGCCCCATCCGCCAACCATACCGAGAAGTACGGCCTGTGCTCGCGTTTGTCCTCGCGGCTGGAGACGTAACGGTTCACAAAATTTGTAAATCTCACGGCATTTCCGTCGCGCGTGTATTCGTTGCCCACGTCGTCGATGACAAAAAAACCATGGGACCGCCCGTCGAGCCTCGCCTGAGCAACCGCAGGTTCGATCGGGATAATCTGCCACCCGTTCTGATCCGGCATGGATGCGTCCCCGAACCCCCATGTAGAACCGCCCTCCCCGCAGACAACGCTTGTGATGTCAGGATCATTGGTTCCCCAACGCTGCTCGCCTGTCTTTCTCCAAGTGAAGCAACTGGCACCCTGCGTGGTTTGATAGCTGGTGCCAGAGCCCTCAGTCCAGTCCTGTGAAATCGTCGACACTGTGACGCGCCGCAGCGGGGCCTCCGGCGAAGACAAGCGCAAGTGAAGCTGCGCCTTCACAATTTTTTTTCCGCGCAGAAGAGCAGGATCGAAGTCGATCAGGAAAAACTCTTGAATGCCCTTGAGTTTGAGGCGGTGGGAGCCGCCATTGTTGCCCTCCACCTCCTTTGGGTAAGCCGAGATCCAGAGGTCCCTCGACACCTCGACGCGCTGCTGCGCGTACAGAGCCATGCCACTCATCACAAAAAGGAACACGTGCGCAAACGTCATCATACGCCCAAAACTGATGCTTCTCTCGATGCGCTGCAAGCGGCGCAAAATTGAAGCAAGCCACGTACTGCATACGATTGCGGTTGGACCGAGGGTGGATGCCATTTTATGTGGTGTAGGCTGGCATCCCTTTCCATGGCACCGCAGAGGCTTGATGCATTCGCTGCCGCCCCTAATGTCGTGGCGGCCGCGATTTGTATGATGGATTCGCCACTCTTTGCGCAAACTCCCGGAAACCCGCGGAAGAGGTATCCCCGAGTGCGCAATCAAAACGCCAGCACACAAACCCGGGGTCAGTGCATGAACATCGCGTGGGCCTTGTCACCCCCGCTCAGTACATACGCGAGGAGATCGAGAATTTCATCTTTTTGAAGTGGCGCTAAAAGCATCGGCGGCATGGGGGAGACCTTGCTGAGTTCGATGCTCTTGACTTCTTTTCTGTCGACGTTCACCCGCTGGTTTGGATCCGTGAGGTCCGTGTTTAATGTGACGTTGTCGCCACTCAGATTCACAACGACGCCGCTCAGCATGTCACCGTTGTTTTTGGTGACAACGATCGGCGCAAACTGTTCGTTGATTTCCTTCGACGGATTGATGATCTGGTCCAGAAGGTCGTGCGGGCTGTATCGTCCTCCCGCGCCAGTCAGATCAGGGCCCGTCATTCCTCCGGCGTTTCCAAAGCGATGGCACGTGTAGCACGCCGCTGCGCTGAACATCTTTCGGCCGTTCTCAAAGCTGCGGTTTTTCATTCCATGCTGGGCCGCCGTGCTCAATTCCTCAAGCGTCCACATGGTTGGCGTGCGGCCTGCAAAAATGGCTCCGACGCTTTCAATCGCCGATTTGCGCTCGGGTTTTTTCGCAAGCAGTTCGGAAAATGCCGTCTTTTCACTTTCGGTGAACGTGGCGGTGCTGTCGTTGCGGATGAACTCAAGAAACTTTTCAAAACTTGAGCCGCCCCGGTAGTTTGCTGCTTTCAGGAACCATTCGAGCTGCTCTGTGCGAAGCTTCGGCGTCCAACCGGTGTGGAGAAAACGCAGGCTGCGCGCGTACTCGATCTGTGGTTCCTGACTCTCCGCGCCGGCGATGAGCGCCATGCCCTTGGCTGCCGTGTTTGGAGCCTGGAGATAGGCAAGCGTCTCCGTCAGCAGCCAGTTCAACTCGAAATTGTCAGCCGGATACGCGGGGTCAAGTTTGGCGATAATTCTTACGATTGTGCCGGCGTCGGGATCACCGAAGCGATGGAGCGTGATCTGGATCAAGCGCACAAATGCCATGCGCTGCGCATTGGTGAGCCTCGAAAAATCGCGGGCGATGAGAGCTGTCAGGATTTCATCGCGGGCGGCGGTGTTGACGGTGTGATTCTCACCGCGGTGGGTGGGGCAAACGCCCGTGCAACGGACGAGTGCGAGCAGAGCTTCGAGTTGCGCGGTGGCGTCCGTCTCCTTGAGTGCCTTCGCCTGCCACTGTTCGAGAGGCTGATGCTCGAGCGCGGTGCGCGCTGCGGCTCGGATGTAACGATCAGGGCTGCGCAGGTGAGGCCAAGCGGCATCCACCGCTTTCGTTGACTCTTTGCCGTGAAATTCCTCGATGGAGTGGCGCAGTGCGCGGCTAGCGCGGGCCTCAGCATCTCCCGGATGTTTTACGGCACGCGCTTTTTCGGTGCTTTCTTTGCCCGTGTATGAAACGCGATAAAGCGCGCTTTGGACGCGCCTGCCTCCGACAGTGAAGTACATCGCACCATCCTTGCCGATGATTGCATCGCTTACCGGGAGAGGGCCGCCAGTGACGAACTCCTCTTTGGTCGCGGTATAGGTGCTGCCCTCGGGCTTGAGGTGCACGGCGTAGATCTTGCCCCAGCTCCAATCGAGCGCGTAAAAGGCCTCCTGATATTTTGCTGGGAATTTTGCGCCGTACCCGAACGTGCAGCCCGTCGGCGAACCCGGCCCGATGTTGAGCGTGGCAGGGAGGTTATCCATGTAGAATTCAGGATATTTTCCAGCGCCGTTGCGCCACCCGTATTCGCCGCCGCTCACCACGTGGTTGATCCGTGTGGGACGGTACCATGACGTGTTGAAGTCGTATTCCATGTCAGCGTCGTAAACGAATAGCTCGCCGTCATGGTTAATCGCTCCGTCATAAATGTTGCGGAAGCCACTGGCGAATATTTCAAAGGTTTTTCCGTCGGGCGTGAAGCGGTAAACAATTCCGCCGGGCGCCATGACATGCCGGTTGTGGCCCCGGCCGTCGGGCATGCGCGGCAGCAAATGATCGTCACCCCAGAGTTTCGCAACGGGTGAAGTGTTCGGAGTTCCAGCTTTCGGTCCTTCTTTAAGCACGGCATTATTGCCGCTGATGAGGTACAGCCCTTTTCCGTCGGGTGTTTTTAAAATTGCATGCACCCCGTGGTCGCTGCCTGCGTCGAATTCCCGGAGCATTTCAACCGTGTCAGGCATTTCATCCCCATTGCTGTCGGTGATCCGGTAGACCCCGCTTGGGATCTTCTTTTCGTAGTCATTCACCCCCACGTATAGCGCGCCGAATGCGAATAGCATTCCGTTGATACCGCGGATCTCTGCGGGAACTTTCTCGACGCTGGCTGCACTCAAAGACTCACCGGCGGCGGGCGGCATGAACCGGTAGAGGCAGCCGTACTGGTCGCTTACGTAAATGCGCCCCTTCTCATCGCTGGTGAGGTTCACCCACGAGCCCTGCTCCAAGCCCGGAACGCTGTAGAGAAGCTCCACTTTGAAATCTGGCAGCGTCCGGATGTTTGAAATGGGGGTCGCAACATTTGCTCCGATGGCAGGCCCCACGGCATCAGCCCGCTTCGCCACGGGCTTTGCTTTTTGAGCTGGTTCCGCTTTCTCGGCAGGTTTGTCAGCGACTTTTGCGGCCGTGGGTTGCGGATTCGGCGGTTGTGCTTTTGGCGCGGGCTTTTTTGACTCAATGATCTGCGCGTCGCTTGGGATGGCCGATTTCTCAAAAGCAAGCTCACCGCCCTCTGGAAGTTCGCGGAGCATTACGTCCCTGATGTGAACGCTCATCGCGGGGCCGGCGTGGATTTGAAAAGCAAGCAGACCCTCCATGGAACGCTTGGCTTCCTCAAAGTCTGTGAACTCCATGGTTACTTTCCCATCAATCCGGTGGACGATGTGGTTGCCCTTCGCAAGCACGGAATACTCATGCCACTCGGATACGTCGACGTTGACGGGATCGTGCTCGGCGGTGCGCCATTTCACCCCGGATGGGTCCGCGACGACACTCTGCCCGTTCTGCGCGACGATTCCGCGTCCGCCCTCCTCGTACAACATTGCGCGATAAGGTCCATTCGGATGAATGTCGCATTGGTAGCCGCGTATCGACCACTTGCGATCTTTGTTTTCCTGGCTGCGGTACTGAATGCCGGTGTTGTTGCCGCGCTGTTTGATTGTTGCCTTGAGTTCAAAGTTCCGGAGCACGCCGCCACGCCATACTAAGAACTGATTGTAGGGCAACTGCCCAGGGCCCGTCGTGGAGCCGACGATTTCGCCGCTTTCAACCTTCCACAAATCCGGGTTGCCATCCCACCCTTCGAGGTCTTTGCCATTAAAAAGACGTTTGAATTCTGGGGTCTCTCCAAAAGCGAACTGGGTGAGGAGCAGCGCGAGAAAATAGCGGGCAAACGTTTTCATAGGGGTGTTGGGGTTGGATCAGCGGACTGCGCGAAGCTGAACTGACTCTGCGTCTTGAGTGATTTAATTTTCAGTGTTGATGTGATTCGGGCTGATTGTCGAGCGGCATGATTTCGCGGGTCATCAGATTGCTCGTTCCGGACATGGCAGCTCCTCTTAAAGTTCCAATTGAACGCTCCACTGGAAAGATTTCGTGCGAATCCATGGTTGGCTGGGCGGGGGGTGTTTGTAAATGCGCTTGGACCGCCTATGCCATCAGGCACTAGCGATCCAATTAAAAATTTTCAACAACCGCTCACAGGACTGCACGCGCATCAATTTAAACAAGATGGTCATCCGCAGAAGGCTAC
>JBILLC010000097.1:0-6690 GCA_044376275.1 Chthoniobacteraceae bacterium
ATGGGACTCAGGCTTTCCGGGCGCTTTTGAACTGAGCTATGTCATATGCAAAATAAGTTGAAATCCTTGATGATGACCGGCGCTATTTCCGTTGTTTTCGCGCTGCTGCACACGGCGTCAGCCGCTGAGGAGTCTGCCGGCGTCATTCATCACAAAACCCTCTGGGAGCAAATCTACGAAGGTGGCTGGGTGATGATTCCAATCGGAGCATGTTCAGTGCTCACCGTGTACCTGTGCGGGGACGGGTGGATGCGCACTTCTCGCAAGGTCACCGCCCCGTTTGCATGCGAGGAGAAAGTGAAGAGTTTGTTTCGCGAAGGCGATTATGTGGCGGCATACAATTACTGTAAACGCCACAACAGTCCGCTGGCGAAAGTGCTAATGGCAGGCATCGGGATGCTAGGTGAGGGTAAATCGGCGGTTGAAGAAGCGATGGTGGGCGCGATGCAGCAGGAAAGCACAAAACTTAATACTTACATCAGCTACTTGTCGGTGATCGGTGTGTGTACACCGATGATTGGTCTCCTCGGAACAGTGACTGGAATGATCAAGGCTTTTGCAAATCTCGGAACATCTGGAATCGGTGATCCCTCAGGGCTTTCCGCTGCCATCGGAGAGGTGCTCATCGCCACGGCGAGCGGGCTTCTCATAGCGATTCCAGCATTCGGGATGTTTTACCTGCTACGTAGCCGATCGAGTTCTGCAATGCATTACATCCAAAACGTAACGCGGGATTTGTTTAGAAAAATGCCCTATGAACACATGTCCGGCTTGCACATCAGCGGCGAGGAGCTTTACGCAGCCACGCCGAACTGGGTGTAAAACCCCACAGTGATGTTCTATTCGCTTCGCGGCAAGAAACAGAAACAACTCTAGAAAATATTTTATGGCTGGTGGCGGCGGAAATATGGAGTCGGGTGAACCCGACTTCCAGATTGCACCAATGATCGATGTGCTTCTGGTCATGCTAATCTTCTTCATGACAATCACCTCGGCGCAGGTGTTGCGTGTGGACAAGAATATCCGGCTTCCAGTTGCTCAGAACGCCATACGCAAGGATAGCAGTCGCTGTGAAATAATCATCAACATCCGGTGGGACGCAGCTCAGCGAAGTGCCGTTTTCACCTTCCAAGATAGACCGTACGCCGCAACCGCGGACTTTATGCCTGAGTTGCGGATGGCTAAGGAGGCTGCGCAAACTCAGATATCTGCTTCCGAGAATCCTCATGTGCGCGTTGTGATTCGCGCTGATCGGGAGTGTCCTGCTCTGTATGTTTCTCAGGCAATGGCGGCGGCCGCCGAGGTTGGAATCGCCGATATCGCGTTCTCAACCGTTAACCGAGATTGATAAATGAAAAGCTTTGTTCCGGAGGAGATCCCGGTAGGTGGTTTTCAAATCGCGCCCATGATTGATGTGGTGTTCGTGATCATGCTTTTTTTTATGGTGATGGCTGGCGCTGTCAGAGTCGAAAACGAATTGAACACCACTCTTCCAGGAAGCACCGAATCATCCACAGCCACGGATTTTGTTGACGAGATCACCATAACGATCGCCGAAAACGGCGAGGTTGCCCTCAATGACGAGCCCTTTGACACGCCCACCAGCCAAGAGCTTCGACATCTAAGAGACACTTTGATGCGCTTAAAACAGAACGCGGACAATGCAAAAACGATTTCCGTCGTGACGGTGGTCAGCGAGCCGCTTGCCAAGTATCACCGCACAGTGGCTGTTCTCGATGCACTCGCTGCTGCAAAAATTGAGAACGTGTCGTTCTCGGTGAGTGAAGAGTAGCGGCGACGAAAGCGTCGTCGCTTGTCGCACCGTTTGAAACGCGTGCTCAGCCGATCCACTTGTAAGCAATCTTCGCGTTTAAAGCGCAAAAATGCTCAGTAGCAGCCTGGCCTTTTGAAAAAGCGTATTCCATCGCGATACGCTGGAGTGTTTCATAGCGCGCCGCTGGCTCACTCGCGGGCCAGTTACTGCCGTATATGACGCGGTTGTCCCCGAATGCATTCCAGATCACGTCCAGGTAGGGAATATACATCGGGAGGGTATGCGGCGCCTTCTTTCCGTTTCTTGAGGCTCCTTCCACAAGAGCCGATATTTTGCAGAAGACATTTGGTGCCTCCGATGCACGCAGGGCGGCTGCGCGCCATTGCTCTGGTGGCCCGGATTCATCAATCAACACATTTCCGATGTGGTTGACCACGATCCTAAGTGAAGGAACTCGGCTTGCGATCGCTGTTGCCACCTTAAAAGACTCTAGATCGCCGTTGATGTCCAGGGAGCGGTCGCTGTCCGCCAATGACTCCAAATCAGAAAAATTGCCGCTCGAAATGATTTCCTTTAATTGAAGAGCTGAGACACGGATCCCCCTGTAAATTTCGTGCTTTGAGTATTTCTCGAGCAGGCTTTTGAAATCCGGACTTCCAAGAGGCAGGCGCCCGACAATCCCCACAACAAAAGGGTCGGATTTCGCGAGATCCAAGAGCCAATTGTTATCATCAATCCACTGGCTTGCTTCAACAATAACGGTGCCATGGATTGGTCTGAATTTCGGCAAAGCCTTGAGTTCCCCAGGAAGTACAGTTCGGTAAATGCTGCTGGATTTTGGAGGCCACGGCACGCCTTGAGGGCGGGAAGGGTCGTAGAAGTGGGTGTGGCAATCGATGATCGTGATTGCCTCGCTCTGGGCATCTGAAGTGCCAGTAAACACCGGCATCCCGGCACAGATCATCGCTGCCTGAGACGCTAGAAAATTCCTTCTGCTGATTTGTGGCTGGAGGCTCATGTAGATGTTGTCCGAGGGTCGCGCTTCAAAGCGTCCTGAGTCCTGCGTTTTTTGCAAAGCTTTAGATAAGCCTTCAGCCGGCGCAGCCAACGGCGGGCCCAAGCAAATTCCACTGCGAGAATTGCGAGCCCAGCTGGAATCACGACGATGGCGGGACCTGGCGTGACGATCATCAGAATGCCAACGATGATCACTGAAAAGCCCAGCACTGAAACAAAGAGCCGTTTCGCCAGCCGCGCGGCGCCATGCTTTGGTTGGGATGCGTAGAACTGGGGGCTGAACCAGCGCCTCCAACCCGTGTTCGGTTTTCGGGATGGCATGATTGGTCCAGTCTTGTTCAGAGCTGAAGAAAGTTTTGAAGTAGCCGCTTGCCTTCGAGCGTCAAAATCGACTCTGGATGAAATTGCACGCCGTGGATCGGATATTCCCTGTGTCTGAGACCCATGATTTCTTTCTCCTCTGTCTCCGCCGTAATTTCAAGGCATTCAGGGAACGAGGTGCGTTCCACCAGCAGGGAATGGTAGCGGGTTGCTTCGAACGGTGAGGGGATGCCGGAAAAGACTCCCTTTCCATCGTGGAGTATTGGAGAAGTTTTACCGTGCATCAAGCGGCCGGCGCGCACGACGTTCCCGCCAAACACGTCACCAATGCACTGGTGCCCAAGGCAAACTCCGAAAATTGGGATTCGAGTTCCAAACACTTTGATTACCTCATTCGAAATCCCCGCTTCTTTCGGCGAACATGGTCCGGGAGAAACGCAAATTTTGTCTGGATTAAGCGCTTGGATTTCAGTGACTGAAATCTCGTCGTTTCGCTTCACCAACATGCTCGCGCCGAGTTCACCGAAGTACTGAACCAGATTGTAGGTGAAGGAATCGTAGTTATCGATGACCAGCAGCATAGTTCAAAAGGTGGATCTCACCGGTTATGTGTTGAGAGCTGGAACTGATCGAGCACGCGCGATCGCCGCCATCATTCCCATGGCTTTGTTGATGCACTCTTGATGTTCGCCCTCGGGTGTCGAGTCGGCAACCACACCTGCGCCTGTTTGCACGTAGGCATGGCCTTCCTTCAATACCACCGTTCTCAGCGCAATGCAGGAATCCGTGTTGCCATCGAATCCGAAGTACCCGACCGCGCCTGCATAAACGCAGCGCTTGTGTTTCTCGATTTCACCGAGCACCTGCATGGCTCGGACCTTTGGCGAACCGGACACGGTTCCCGCTGGGAATGTCGCGCGCATCACATCGAAAGCGCTCTTCCCCTGTTTGAGAGTGCCGGTCACGTGCGAGACGATGTGCATCACGTGGCTGTAACGTTCAATGGTCATGAAATCAGTGACCTGCACCGAACCAAATTCAGCGATTCGACCGACATCGTTTCGAGCGAGGTCTACAAGCATGAGGTGTTCCGCGCGTTCTTTAGGATCCGAAAGAAGCTCGGTCGCGTTTGCGTCGTCCTCTTCTGCTGTGCCCCCCCTGCGTTTTGTCCCGGCTATTGGGCGGATCTCCACATGGCCGAGCGTGGCGCGGACATGAACCTCAGGCGATGATCCAACCAGCGCAAATCGGCCTGCTAACTTCAGGCAAAACATATACGGTGACGGATTCACATCCCTTAGCGTTCTGTACAGTGTGAGAGCGTCGCCAGTGTACTCTGTTTCGAAGCGCTGCGAGGGGACAATCTGGAAGATGTCGCCCGCATGGATGTACTCCTGGCTCTTTCTGACCATCGAAAGATACTCGTCTCGCGTCGTGTTTGATCGGGCTTCCGCGGGTGCGATCGGGCCTGTCGGGATCGGCAGTTGTGGAAGCGATACCGGGCGGGCGAGAATCGCAAGAATCTCGCGGATCCGTTGGCCTGCTGTTTCATACGCACCCGAGGCACCCTCTGGCGAATCGACTGTCGCGTTCACCAAAATCCGCATCCGCTTGGTGTGGTGATCGAAAATCAGAACGATATCGCTGAGAAAAAAGAGCGATTCCGGCAAGTCAAGCGGATCCGCTTGGGTTCGCTCAACAGTCGGTTCAAAAAAGTGCACGGCGTTGTAGGATAGGAAACCGACTGCCCCGCCGCTAAAACGCGGCCCTTCGGCATCATCGAGCCCGTCAGGCTTCACCCAGCAGAACGATTGCATCAAAGTTTCCAACTCGAACAATGGATCCTTGTGCGTTTCAAATTCGCGCGCGACACCGTTTTCGGTGATTCGGATTGTTCGTCCCCGGCTTTCGAGAATGAATCTCGGGTCTGCGCCGACGAATGAATACCTGCCTGCCTTCGGGCTTTTCTCAGCAGATTCCAGTAAAAAACTATAGCCGCCGGAGTCGAGTTTTTGAAAGGCAGACACGGGCGTCTCTGCGTCCGCCAAAATGTCAATCCACACAGGGATTAGTCGACCGCGGGTGGCGAGGTTTTGGAATTGCTCCAGAGATGGAGAGATCGGTAGGGGAGCCATTTCGATGGATTCAACCAAGACAGAGTCGGTTGATCAAAGAGCTATGAGGTTGCGTAAGTTTGCTCAGCGTTAAACACGCGCGCCTCGGTCACATCAAGGAACCTTCCAGAGGAATCGAGTTCTTGAAAGAAACAGGACACATGCCCGGTGTGACATGCTCCGCCCACTTGCTCCACTTCAAACAGCAGCGTGTCCTGGTCGCAGTCGACGTGCCACCGAATTACTCGTTGAGTGTGTCCACTCGTCTCCCCCTTGAGCCAGTACTTTTGACGTGAACGGCTCCAGTAATGCATCAGGCCAGTCTGGATGGTGGTTTCAATTGAGTGTGAATTCATCCATGCCATCATCAATACCCGCTTAGAGGTGGAATCTTGAACAATTGCGGGAATCAGTCCGTCGGAGTTGAACTTGAAATTTTGCATGCTCTTCGGAAGAGGGTGTGGCTAAAAAAAAGGGGGGCGGCTTAAAAATATCGTTCGAGATCGCCTTCAGTGGATCGCAAAATGAAGGATCCAGCAATCCCTACGGCAGAAGTTGCGCGCGATTGCGCGGGAAAGACGAAATTCTGCTGAGGATTACCCGTGTGTCAGCCATCTGGCGACCTGTCTGGCAGCATAGGTGACGATTAGATCTGCACCGGCTCGGCGGAAGGCGGTCATCGCCTCCATCATGCAACTCTTCTCGTCAATCCATCCGCTGAGCGCAGCTGCTTTGATCATGGAGTACTCACCGCTTACCTGATAGGCTACCGTGGGCATTTGAAAGCGCTGCTTCACTCTCCAGACAATGTCCAGATAAGGCATTCCTGGCTTCACCATCACCATGTCCGCTCCCTGCTCCACGTCCAGCGCAACCTCGCGCAGCGCCTCGGCTCCGTTCGCGGCGTCCATCTGGTAGCTTTTCCGGTCGCCCGCCTGCGGGGTGCTCTCCGCGGCGTCTCTGAACGGGCCGTAAAACGCGGACGCGAATTTCGCTGCGTAACTGAGGATCGGCGTATTTTCAAATCCGTGCTGATCCAGATCCTTGCGCATTGCCCCGACGCGCCCGTCCATCATGTCGGAGGGGGCCACGATGTCGGCTCCGGCTTCCGCATGTGACACTGCCGTTTTGCAAAGCAGTTCGACGGAAGCGTCGTTGTCAATGTGGGCTACATGGTGCCGATCCCCGTCAAAATGCGTGATTCCACAATGGCCGTGACTCATGAATTCACAGAGGCAAACATCGGTGATGACAATCAAACTCGGGCATTTCTTTTTTAATGCGCGTACCGCACGCTGGACGACTCCGCTGGGAGCATACGCTTGGGACGCTTGAGTGTCTTTATGAAGAGGAATTCCGAAAAGAAGGACTGCCGGGATGCCCTCAGCGTGGGCTGTGAGCGCCTCTTCGACAAGCGCTTCCTGGGTGAGTTGGAATACGCCCGGCATGCTTGCCACAGCGGTG
>JBILLC010000098.1:0-6689 GCA_044376275.1 Chthoniobacteraceae bacterium
GGCTGATGATGTCGCACAAAAAACAGCTTAAAAAGTATCGAAAGCTCCGTACGCTCTCCATCGTTGGATTCAAATTTATCTCTGCACATGCAAAGCTGCCTATTTCTCACGTCACTCATCGTGCTTGTAGCTTCCGTTTCTGCGAAGGAAACACCTTCGCAAAAACCTCCTCAAAAGCGCAGTGTTGCAGACGCACCCGCATACGCACAATCCGTACCGCGTCCCACGCTTTCGGAAGTGCGGTACGGACCCCACGAGCGGCATGTGATGGACTTTTGGAAGGCCGAGTCCGCATCACGGACTCCACTGGTTTTTGTGATTCACGGAGGCGGATGGGCGGGGGGTGAAAAGGAGCGGGTTGACCGATTTGTGAATGTGTCAGCTTTGTTGAATGCGGGAATTTCCGTTGCCGCAATCAACTATCGCTTTATCAAGATGGCGGAGGCCGAAGGAATTCAACCACCGGTGAAAGCACCCCTACACGATGCCGCGCGCGCGCTTCAATTCATTCGAAGCAAAGCGGCGGAGTGGAATGTCGACAGCACCCGTGTTGGTGCGGCGGGGGGATCGGCGGGCGCTTGTTCAAGCCTCTGGCTGGCCTTTCACGAGGACCTGGCAGACCCAGCAAGCGAGGATCCAGTGGCCCGCGAGTCGTCCAGACTCCACTGCGCGGCTGTCACCGGTGCGCAGACCACGCTGGATCCCGAGCAGATGAGGAGCTGGACACCCAACAGCAAATATGGCGGACACGCATTTGGTGTCGCCGCATTTGAGGCGTTTCTGGAAGCGCGCGAGAGGCTGCTGCCTTGGATTGCCGAATACTCGCCTTACGCGCTCGTGAGTCAGAATGATCCGCCTGTCTATCTGACTTATTCCAGCCCGCCTGCTCTCGGGCAGGAACAAAAGGATCCAACGCACACCTCCAACTTTGGCGTGAAACTTCAAGAGCACTGCAGGACCCTCGGCGTTGCATGCGAGTTACAGTACCCTGGTGCGGCGGATGCGCCCCATGCCACTCCGACCGAGTTTCTAATCGAAACACTCCGCTCGAAATGACAGGTCAAGCAGCGACCGAATTAATGACCGCTGAAAAAAGGGCGTTGCCTAAGCAAGCTTCCAGTCACCACGGTATTCGTTGTGCAACCATCTTTCATCGCCCGATCCCTTTTCAAAAACAAGACGCGCGGGATCCCACTTGATGGTTTTTCCATGATAATACGCGAGACTGATGAGGTGACAGCCGATCACGGTGTGTGCGCCTGTCTCGACATCTGTGATGGGCTGTTTGCGCGATACCATGGAGGCGAGGAAATCCGCCTTGTGGTCGGTGCTCGCATAGAGGCGCACTTTGGCGTTTGAGAGATATTCTTTCTCCGCGAAGTCGAGAGCTGCGGGTAGTGCACTTTTATCCTCTTTGCTCATCGCCGAGGCATGGACTGTGCCGCCGAGCTTGATCTGGAATTTTCCGCGATTCACATACACTTCGCCCTCGGAGCCAAAAAAGGTCACGCCGTTTTCCTTGATGTGATGCACTTCAATGCCATTCGGGTATTGCAGGCGAACGCCAAAATCCGCGTTCGTCCAATTCTCTGGCGGTGTGATTCGAGTTGGGCCGCTACGATCCGCATCAATCCCCCAATGTGTGATATCCAAATGATGTGCCCCCCAATCCGTGACGCCGCCCCCGCCATACTCGCGGTATGCGCGCCACTGTGGAAAATGCTTGTTCACGCCGCGCGGGCTTAAGATGGAATGATAGTCGCGCTTTGGAGCTGGCCCCAGCCACATATCCCAGTCCAAGCCGGCCTCCAATTCTTCGCCAGGCAGATCGCACGGCTTTGCAGGCCCGCCGAATCCCGCTTCAACACGTGAGATTTTTCCGATCACTCCATTCCGAACCAACTCGCACGCTACTCGAAACTCGCGTGAGGAGCGCTGCATGGACCCGGTTTGGAAAACACGACCATGCTTTCGTACCGCATCGATCAGCGCGCGGGCTTCGTGAATCGTGTTTGTGAGTGGTTTCTCACAGTAAATGTCTTTTCCAGCGGCCGCAGCGGCTACCGCGATGATCGCATGCCAGTGATCGGGCGTGGCAATGACTACGCCATCGATGTCGTCGCGTGCGAGCAATTCGCGAAAATCATTGTAAACCGCGCAACCCTTGAATCCAGAGTCGTTCTGGGCACCGTAGTGGGTTTCGATCATCTGTCTGTGGTTTTCACGCCGTGTTGTGTCGACATCACACACGGCGACGGCACGGGTATTTGGCAATTTTAAAAACCCGGAAAGCAGTCCCCGCCCCTGGATGCCGCAACCGATAAACCCCAGCCGGATCGTATCATTCGGCCCAACTTTTGCGGACCATAAGCGGGTGGGGAGGAGCAGCGGGCCGACGCCTGCTGCGAAGATGGACTTGAGGAATGAGCGGCGTTGGAGGGGGATGGTTGCCATGGCTCGTTCCTATGTCCAACGAGGGCCGCTGGAAATCATAATTTCACTGCGGCGTGCGATTCGGCGTGCGATGCGGGGTTCCAATTTTCAGGGATGATCAAACCCAGATCCCTGCAGCCTAACCCAAACGCCATTTGGCCTGTCGCAGAACGGCGCGTCTCGTTTCGGGATTGCTTTGATACCACACGGTCAAAAACGAACCGCCTGAGAGCTCGACCGTGCTTGGGTATCCAAGATCCCCGTCTGCGCCATCGTCGGAAATCACCATCTCTTCGCTCCACGTGGCACCATGATCTTCACTCAAACGCGCCCGATTCCCGAACGGCTTGCGACGGTAACCGTAGGTCATCATCAGCCTTCCATCCCGAAGTTTCAACAGATGCGAAGGGAGTCCAAAGCAGATGGGACGAGGCTCGCTCCAAGAACGTCCTCCATCGGTGGATTCCGTCTGGAGCGTCCATCCTTTGTGCTCGGCGTTGTGATTACGAATCTGAACAACCAACGTTCCATTAGCAGCCTCGACGGCGTGAAGTTCGTGGTACGCCTGAATGTCGCCTTTGCGCAGCGGAATTTCTGACAGCCATTTCCAAGTCACGCCATCATCCACCGATTCCGCCACACCAACGCGCTTTTCATCAGTCCAAAGCTGTTTGCCGGCATAAAACAATCGCCCGTTTGCAAGTGCAACCGGACCGTGCGGACTGTTGACCACCGTCTTGATTCGTGAAGACCAGGAGAGGCCACCATCGGTGGAACGCAGGCACCATTCTCCCAACTCTGCGCGACGCTCCTCATCCGTTGCGCGGGCATGTGCTGCAGCCCACTTTGCTTTGCGTTCGAGTGAAAGCGGATCTGTCTCCCATCCCTTGTCGGTGTGACGCATGAAAGCCTTTCCGCTTTTGAACTGCTCCTCATAAGCGAGAGAGCTGAAAGTGGTGACAATGAGCGTCCCCTCTTTAGTCTCGAGAACGCCGGCATCACGATTGTCGATGGGCCCGTCTAACAGCACCCTGGGCCAGTTCCAGGAAGCGCCCTCGTCCCGGGATACCATCGTGTGCACTTGTCCGAACGGACAAACGTGAGACTCGCGGCCTCCCGACCACGCCAACCACAGATCTCCGTTGCGCCTCCGCGCAACCGTCGACCAACCGTTGTAGTATTCGGGCTGCTGCGAGATCACTCGCACCTCGTCGATCAGCGCGGCAGGCTGTGCGGCGCGCACACGCCATGGGGCCGCCAGTACGCCAAGAGCGAGTCGTGATGTGGACCCGATAAAACCGCGGCGACCGACGCTTTGCTGGGAGGTCGACATCAATTGAGGCAAGCTCGAGCAGTTGGAGACGATCGAGGTAGACCCTCGAAATCAAGTCACCGGATCAGCTGGATCAAAAGCACGCACTTCAAAATCTTGAACTGCGTGAAGTGCGTGGACGAACGGCGGAGATCAGCCCAAACGAATTCCAAGCCCTGGCATGGTTTTGATCGTTCTCAAATCCGTGCCGGAAATGCTACCGGTTCCGCTGAACTCAAGGTTCCGGAAATCTACTCCCGCGATCGTCCCGGGATTTGTATTTACCTTGCGCAAGTCGGTTCCAGCCACCGGGCCGAGCGTTGCGGGCATGTTCCGCAAGCTGACTCCTGCAATGGACCCCGGCTGCGTTGAAGCGCGCCGGAGATCGACACCAGAAACAGGGCCGGCTTCTGCGTAGTTTGGTGCGGCAGACTGCAGCAACTGGGCAATCTGCTGCATCAACTGGTAGAGGCTTGCTTGCTGCCCCACTGCGCCCACCATCGAAACGGCACTTTGATTGGCTAAACTCATAGATTCGCAGGTTGAATTGACTACCTAACTGCACAGTTAACTAACTGGTGAGAGGGTACCTTACAAAATGATCCGATTGCAACCTTTTTAAGTGAACGGCCGGGTTCCCAACTCTAGCTAACTCCAGGAGCCCCCCCCCAATGACTGGCCGGCTCAGCTGGAGCCTTAAAACGCTGCCGGGCCCTGCCTCCAAAAGCGCACAATTCGCAAGAAACGCAACATACGCAACATTTTCACCACCAGCGCCGAGGACGGGTTGAGCATGAGCAGGAAGGTTGGCAGGATGGAGATCAGGTCCGTCAGTCCCCAAAAGCTCAACATGAACCTGAGTCGTTCATTCGCAAAATAGAGCGTGCCAAGGTAATCAATCGTGAACAAACCCACCGAAACCAGCTCCAGCGCACTGATAAACCCCGGGAACCCGCTCTCATACGGCTCGTAAAACTCCAGGAGCATCGAGACGCAGGACGCAAAAATGAAGAAACCCTGCACCATCCTCCACCAAAACCGGGAAACAGTGCCGGACTCTGTAAAAATGTCATTAAACAATTCGTTCATGGGATGAAATGGATGGTCCTTAGCTAACCGCTCGCCGGACGGGGCCCTTGCCAGGCACATTTGCTAGATACATCTAGAAGGACTTCCGCCACAACAAGCTAATGATGCTCAAGTGTGCAGATTGCCAAACATTAGTCCATCGCAATCTTTCGTCCCAATCCGGCGATTCCCGGGGCCAGGGGCCAAGCCACCCACACTCCCCGCATCCCACGGTTGTTTCGGAAAATTAACGCCAAAGCTAACCGAAAAGTTCATGCGCCGCCTTTCCGCTCTCCACAAGCGGCACCGGGCGCCCCTGCCGGTCTGTCAAAAACATCTCGGGGTCCAAACCGAGCGCCATGTAAATCGTCTTCGCGAGATCCTCGGGTGTCATGGTTTTTTCCAAAGGATACTCCGCCTTGGCATCTGTTTTTCCATAAACAATGCCGCCGCGCACACCGGCTCCTGCCAGCAACGCGGGGAAACATGTGCTCCAATGACCGCGCCCCCAGTTTGCCGTCGCCACGGGCGTGCGTCCCATCTCGCCCACCGCGACAACCAGAGTTTCATCCAACAACCCGCGATCGTCCAAATCTGTGAGCAGCGCCGAGCAAGCCTGATCAAAGGTGGGCAGCAAGTGCCGCTTCACATCGTCGCTGTTGCGGTGCGAATCCCAGCTGTATCCGTCCACGCAATCATAATGCACCGTCACAAACCTGGTGCCAGCCTCCACAAAGCGCCGCGCCATCAAACAGGACTGACCGAATAGATGCCGCCCGTAACGATCGCGCATCTTCCCGGGCTCTTTGCGAAGATCGAGCGCCGCGCCCATCCGGTCCGAGGCAATCAATGCAAGCGCACGCTGCCGGTGCCGGTCCAGGGCGTCGGCGTCCCCCGCATCCAAGCGCCCACGCATCGCCTCAAACTGATCCAGTAGCGAAACCCTTTCGCGGATCCTTCCCACCGGCAGCAAGGGCGCCAGTCCCTCGAGCTGAAAATTCAGCTCCGCATCGGCGCACTCACGCCAGTAGGGATTGTCCTCCTTGTCGCGCTTGTCGATGCGCGTCGTGACTGGATTATATCCATTGCCAAGCCACCCCGCATATTCGCCGGGCCGGATGTATTGCCCTTGAGCCTGTAGGCGTCCCAGACGGTTTGGCAACACCGCATACGAGGGCATGTCGCGCTCCATGCCCCCGGGCGCGCGCTGTGAAATGTGCTCCACCACTGAACCCATTGCAGGCCAGTCCTGAGATGTCGCGGAAAATCCACCGCCCACAGGCAAATGCCAGCGCTTGCCGGTTTGAATGTAATGCGCGGCGCCGCTGTGGTCGTTGTACGAATGTGACATGGTGCGGACCACGCAAAAACGTTTCGAGATCTTCGCCAGCTTTTCAAGGTGTTCGCAAATCAGCAAATCAGGGGTCTGCGAAGCAATTGGTCGGAAAGGCCCCCGGATCTCTCGCGGCGCATCCGGCTTTAAATCGAAAGTCTCCAGCTGGCTCGGCCCTCCGAAGAGGTGCAGGAAAATTACGGCTTTCGCCTTGCCCCCGCCTCCGCTGAACGCGGGAGCCGTCGAACCCTGGGCCGCAAACAATTTTGGCAGGCTTAAACCGAACAACCCAGCGCCGCCCACTTGTAGCAGTTCACGGCGCGTGACACCGCCGCAGGTCCGTTTGGGGAAGCCGTTTAGAGTCAGCATACAGGGGGGCCTTTCCCGTAGCATGTTGTATGCCGCAAGACCTGACTAACGCGCAGCCAGCAGTCCAAAAAGGTCTGTTTCTGGCGGCAATGCGCCAACCCGATCTCGCGTTTCACGCCCTCTTCCGCGCCTCGGCCAATTTTAGGTGGGCTAAATCCGGAACCTGATCTAAGA
>JBILLC010000101.1:0-6630 GCA_044376275.1 Chthoniobacteraceae bacterium
CATTCGCCCAGATTGAGTGAGACGGGAACGGAAGCCTGAGGGTCTTTCTCCCTCTGGTTGTTCGCTGGATTGATCCGGTCGGCGGAATACGGCACTAGATTCAGTCCGCCTTGTCCCAAAAAGAGTCCGCAAACGTAGTCTTTCTCATCCGTCGCCTTTACGAAAATGGATCGGTATTTCCGCCCTTCCGCGGGAACGTCATTCAGACGGACATCGACCTGGATGATGGCATCCTGAAAATCAATGCCGTAGGAGGCAGTGGCGGGATGATTGGCGCCGGGAGATTCGATGCCGTGGAAGGCGTTGTCCGATGGCTCCCAACGCCCGCCCTTGCCCCCGTCGGGTCCTGAATTGAAACGCCACCCCTTGAAACCGCTCGCAAAGCGCTGGACTTTGTCAGAGGTGCGCTCGGGCATTCGGTCGAGAGCCTCGCTGTACAATGCCTTGCCGCGGATCGTTGCCCATGTTTGCGGAAGGAGCTCAGTGTTGGCATAAACTTGGACTGCGAAGATCAGGAAGCTGAGTGTCGAAAAGCGTGTTTTCATCGGTGACCAAAAGAGGGGATTCTGAGTTTTGTGATTTTTGTGGAGGGTTGAGCGATTGGCAAACGATGCTGTTTAGCGGTGACGATTTGCCTGCTTGCAGCTCGATATTCTTGTCAAAACAAGGCACCAGCCAAACCTAAATACGCAGAGTGGGGTGGCATTAAAAACGTCCCTTTTAGCAGAAATGAGCCCATGCATGCCTGGGCGTTTGATGTGAAATCAAAGTGCTTTTACGCAATCTCGCGCATCCCAGGCGTGCCGCACATCCGACTCATGAGATGAACAGACAAACTCAAAAACGGACATGCCTGAGGGCGGCATCCATCAACCCAACGACAAACTGCTCAAGGCCACATTCTCCGTGCCTCAAAATGCACGCGCTTTTTTTGAAAGCCATCTCCCTCATAAGCTCGCCGCTGCTCTGGACTGGCCCACCCTCGTTCTCGAACCGTCTTCCTTTATCGATCCGCAATTCGCGAGCTCCGAAAGCGACCTGCTCTTTCGGATTAGAATCCAGCAGAGCGACGCATTCCTGTATTTGCTATTTGAGCATCAAAGCTCGGAGGACCCACGCATGGCGCTCCGGCTGCTTTCATACATCCTCCGCATTTGGGAGCGGTTCGCTCAAAACCATCCGCATCCTGCCAAACTGCCGGCCATCCTCCCGGTGGTTCTCGCCCAGGGCAAAATTCCATGGAAAACATCGACAAATCTGGAGGATCTCATCGACCTGCCCTCTTCGGTTGCAGGCATTCTGCGACACTGGCAGCCTACTTTGATATACCATCTATTGGAGTTGGTGCGTATTCCCTACCAACAGATCGCAGGCACTCCAGAGGGAGTTCTCACGCTGCGGGCGTTGAAGGCGGAACCCGTCGGCGAATTGCTTGAAGACGCGTTGTGGGACGAACCTCTCTTATTTTCGCTTTCGGAGAGTGCGCTCGAGAGAATTTTGCGCTACATTTTCAACGCTGAAATCGACACCCCGAAACTTCGGAAGCGAATCGCAAAAATGAGCACGCCAAGCCTTCAAACCAAGACCCTGTCCATCGCCGAACAGCTTCGATTGAAAGGCAGGCGAGAGGGCAGACGAGAGGGAATTTCCGAGGGAGAACTACGTGCATTGCGATGGTCGGTATTGCGCGCCTTGGAGATCCGACATGGCGTTTACCCGGAGGGAATCCAGGAAGCCATCGAATTGGTGAATGACCCCAAGCATCTTCAAAAGCTATACGAACATGCGATTCAGTGCGATTCAGTAGGGGCTTTTGCTAGGGCTCTTTAAAAAGTAAAAAGCGCTTGTTGCCTGATTGTTTCAACATCAGTTCCACATGAATCTCTCAGACCTCACCTGGCCGCAGATCGCCGCCCTCGCACCCAACACACCGGTCGTCTTTCCAGTCGCGGCAATCGAGCAACACGGACACCATCTGCCTGTTGCGACCGACAGCATGCTTCTTGCCGAAGTGGTGCGCCGTGTCCATGCATTGATGCGAAACGAAAGCGTTTTATTCGCTCCCTTGCAGTGGCTGGGCAATTCGGATCATCATCTTAACTTCGCCGGGACGCTCTCTGCACAACCGAGCGCTTACATCGAGCTGTTGAAACGTATGATTGACGTTGCGGTGCAACACGGGTTCCGACGGATCGTGTTTTTAAATGGCCATGGCGGAAATGATATTCCCGGCAGGCAGGCCGTGTTTGAGGCTAGGCAGCGCTACAGGGAGCGCTCCGATCTGCTGCTGCTTTTCACCACATATTGGGATCACGCCCAGCCTTGGCTGACAAGAGACGATCTCGTGCAGCGCTACATGGGCCATGCCTGTGAATGGGAGACATCGATGATTCAAGCAATTCATCCTGAACTGGCAGGTCCTATCGAGGGACTTGAAGATGTGCCCGCAGGTTATCAATTTGAACCGGCGTACCGTGGTTGGATCACTGA
Source organism: Chthoniobacteraceae bacterium (assembly GCA_044376275.1). Classification (GTDB taxonomy): domain Bacteria; phylum Verrucomicrobiota; class Verrucomicrobiia; order Chthoniobacterales; family Chthoniobacteraceae; genus Chth-196. The sequence goes on from JBILLC010000101.1 coordinate 2,491, forward strand.
TGACCGAAGTAAAGCCGGCCACATTGGGTGCCCGCAATATGCGACGCCAGAAAAAGGTGAACACATGTTCACTGTTTACTCGGCCGGAGTCGCAGATTTTTTGCGCCGCGTATGCTCATGGGATGGCGTTTCCTTTGCAGGTTAACCGCCGCACGGTGAACTATAAGGTTAACGAAAATACGCGGGGCTCTAACCTGCTTGTTTCGCCCTGGAGCGCTTACACTTTGCTCAAATCGTTTCCGCTTGTTGCAGTGCCTTTGAGCCGTGCCGAAGCGGCTTTTATCAAAGCCGAAAAACTCCGCATCTCCGCTACCCACCGAAGGTAATGAGGAGCAATCGCAGGAGGTTGAAATACTAGTGAGCAAAGCATTCGAACAGCAACGCAACGGGATTATAAGTTTGGACGCAACCGACCGTGTGAAATAAACTGTTTGGGCTGGCCCAAAGTACAAAGTGCCGGCGAAGAGTCCTTGTCCCAACGCGCTTGTTCAACGCGACAGGAAGGATGTCGCGTGGACGGGCCGGGGTAACGTTGCTTTTCGAGCAGACCCCTATCTGATGCTCAGTAAACCAGAGAGAAGCGAAGCGCCCTGCGCTGATTCTGACGAGTGCAGATCCTTTGCGTTGGGCGATCTTGCTAGGGTAAGTGGGCGGTGCGAGGTTCGCTACGGATGCTCACGACGCCTAGCGTCCAAATTTTTTAGCACAGAAATAAGATCGCCTCCCTCGGGAGAATGGAAGTTTACGAAAATCCAACGTCCGGACTTTTTCTCCACCTCGGCAATAACCACGGGCTTTGGTTGCTTCCTTCCTCCAATCATCCCGTGGAGCGCTAAGAAGTGATGCTCACCTTTTTTGATGACCTCCCCGAGCTCGTAACGTTCATCCGAATCTTGGCTGTTTAAGAAAGGATCACAATCGAGACCTGCGATTTCACCGGAAACCTTGGCTTGGGCAGCAGCATCCGCAAGCAGGGCATTTGTCAGTTCCACACTAAAAAGCGAGGCATCGCGTTTGAGAGCCAATTCAAAAGCGGGGCGCTCGTGCTCCGCTCGGGCGAATGGGACATACCAGCGGTAAAAGTTTCTAACAAAATATGCAGCCGATGACTGTGGTTTCTCGACCTCAGCATAAAGTGGGGAGGAAAGAAAAAGGAGAACGGTAGCGAGAAGTCCGCGGCTAAACATGGGGTGGGAATGTCTCGAGACAAAGATTCTACACCAGCAATTGCAAGTGTAATCGGGGTGAAAATGTCCTCCTCAAGGGTGCGTGCATTCCTGGCATTCTCCGCCAGCAGTTCCGAGTGGTGTCATACGAATGCCGCGCAGTTCGTGAAATCAAAATGCTTTGAATCGAGCGCTCAATGAGCGACTCACTTCAAGCTTTCTTCCACGCCTGTCTGTGCGCCTCTCTGCACGCATGTCTACGGGGCTTGATTGCGTGCCGGTGTCGACCGTAAAGCTCGACATCAATGTTCCTAATCATCGCCATTCGTGCTTGGGATATTTTCTCTGCAACTCTTGTTTGATTTTTGGATAACTGTCCTTCCAGAAATTCGAGAGATTCTGAGTGACCTGTATCGGCCGGTGGCTCGGTGCGAGAATTTGGATGACCACTGGCGTTTTTCCTCCAGCGATCCGCAGTTCGCCCTCCACCCCGTACAGATCCTGAATCCGCACTGCGATGGTCGGCGCTGCCTTGCCCGCATAAGCGATTTTGAATTTGCGGCCGTTGGGCATTTCCAGCCGCTCAGGTGCCATCTTCTCCACCAAATCAAGCTGCGGGTGTGATAGCCACGTTTTCACCACAGGCCACACGGGGCGTTCCTTGATTTCGCGGTAACTGGACGCCCCCAAACAAATTTGCTCGATCAGCATCTGCCGGTCGGTATCGCCGATCGCAGGGATCTCCCATTCAGGGCACCACTCCGCGACGAGGTTCACCCTTGTAATCCATTGTTCCACAGAATCGTCCCAAGCCTTAAGAGGACACCTTCCCGCTTTTACTTCCGCAGCGAGCAGGGCGGCGGCGGCATCCTCCGGGACGGAATCACTGTCTCTGGATCGAAGGATCAAGTCGCGAAAACGCACGGTGCGCTTGCCGAGCACGCGCCGTTGGACGCTGTCGAATACAACCTCTGTTGATTCAGAAAAGCTCTCTGGAAAAAGGTCGCGTAACCAGCCTTCTTCGATCCCGGTCGCCAGTGTGAGCAGAACTTGCTTTTCAGCATCACGCCCCTCGATCTCGCGGACCTCGCATGCAACAAGCAGCTGCGCGGACTGAACGACGCTCTCCCGTGCGAGTACTCCTTTGCGGGCATGTACGAGCTGACAGCGTAGCGTTGCCTGATCCATGCGAAGTCCGACTTGATCGGGAAAACCAGCCAGAACGCAGCGGCGGATTTTTTCAGAGTTCAAGGCGTTTGAAGAAGGCACATCTCTTTCAGGTGCGCGGTCGGCCCGGCTCAAAAGACCTTCGTCTTTAGCAATGTTTAGGAACTGTTTCGCGAGTGCTGCGGCTTCACGCGCTGCGCCTGCGTGGATTACAACCGATTTGCATGTGTTTAAGTTGAACTGTGCCGCCTCTGCGAAACGTAAGGCTTTGAGGTGCACGAGAAGATCGGAAGACTCGTCCTCGCCAAAGAGCTTGTCACGTTGAGACTGCATTTCGCGACCGTCGGCGCGCGTAAGCAGGGAGCGGCCTTGGGTGAGGGCGGCGACTTCGGCCACATCGGGCACGCATCCCGCGGAGTGAGCTGCAAGCAGCATGCGGGCGTAGCGCGGGTGGGCAGGGAAAGCCAGCATTCTGCGGCCAAGATCCGTCAGTTCGCCTTCACGGTCTAGGGCGCCGAGGTCGGTCAAAAGAGTCAGTGCACGCTCCAGAGATTTTGCGTCGGGCCGTTCGAGCCACCGGAACGCCGAGACATCGTGAACGCCGCTGGCTTTCAGGGTTAAGACGACTTCCGAAAGATCGAGTCGTCTGACCTCGGGCAACTCCTGTGCAGGCCGGTCGAAATGTTCGCGCTCGGTCCAAAGTCGCAAGCAGAGACCCGGAGCCGTTCTTCCGGCGCGTCCTGCCCGCTGGTCGGCTGATGCACGGCTGATGCGTTCGACAAGCAGCGTGTTGATGCTCCGATAGGGGTCGAAGCGCGCGATCTTTGCCAACCCTGCGTCGATCACCACCCGCACTCCATCGATGGTGAGTGAGGTTTCCGCAACGTTTGTGGACACCACAATCTTTCGCTTTTCGTAACGTGCCACTGCTGCGTCTTGCTCCGCTGGAGGGAGCTCGCCGTGGAGTGGTAGAATGATGAAGTCTCTCGCGCCTCGAGATTCGCGCAGCGTTTGGATGGTGCGTTGAATCTCGTAACTGCCCGGAAGAAACACGAGGAAGTCCCCAGACGTTTGCCCGGAGAGGATCTCCACTTGCTCGGCGATGGTTTCCCAAATCGGTCCGGGAGGCATCGCTCTTGGCAGAAACCGGATCTCCACCGGGTACGTGCGTCCCTCTGATGAAAGCAGTTCGCACGGCGCCAGATATTCGCGAAGCACACCCGTATCAAGCGTCGCGGACATGACGATGATTTTCAAATCCGCGCGGCGGGTTTCTTGCAAATCGAGGGCTCGCGCCAGCGTGATATCGCCGTAGAGATGGCGCTCGTGAAATTCATCAAAGCAAATAGCCGAAACGCCTTTCAGCGTTGGGTCGGCGAGCATCTGCCGAAGCAGGATGCCTTCGGTGACGTATCGGATCCGTGTAGAGGCGCTGCATACGCGGTCCAAGCGGATCTGGTATCCAACTTCGCCTCCGACCGAACCGCCGCGCTCGCGGGCTACTCGCGCGGCAAGCATCCGGGCGGGAAGACGCCGTGGCTGTAGGACGACGATTTCGCCGTTCTCGGCGAACCCGTGGTCGAGGAGCATCTGCGGGACTTGGGTGGATTTTCCAGAACCGGTAGGCGCCTCGATCAAGACCCGTGACTGGGCGCGAAGCGTCGCGACAAGCGAGGCTTCCAGCTCGAAGATGGGGAGGTCTCTTCGATTCACTGTTTATTCCGGGGTCGGTATTCCGCGCAGATATTCGGCTGCGACTTCGGGCCATACGCCATTGAGCCACGAACCTGTGGCCAATTCGAGGGCG